>NZ_JBHTJA010000019.1:0-93346 GCF_042675525.1 Actinomadura sediminis | reverse complement strand
GGGCAAGCCGGGCGGCGACGCGGGCGACGGGCGCGGCGACGGACGGGGGGACGGACGGGCGCGCGGCGGGCGGCGTCCCGGGCCGCCGCGCGGCGGCGCCCGCCCGCCGGTCGACGAGTCCGACACCAACACGACGGTGCAGCTGCCGTCGCTGCCGTCCGGCCCCGGCAAGAGCGGCCCGCCCAAGAGCCCGCCGCCGAAGGGCCCGCAGGGCGGTGCGCCGCAGGCCGGGCCCGCGCCGTCCGGCCCGTCCCAGAGCGGCCCGTCCCAGAGCGGCCCGCCGCAGGGCACGCCCGTCCAGAGCGGGCTGGCGAAGTCGCCTCCCCCGTCCGGTGCCCCGGCGAACGGGACGTCCGGGCGCCGGCGCTCGGACAAGCCCGCCGACCGGCGCCCGGCCTCGGGGCGCGGCACCGGGCGGCACGGGTCGCGCGGCGCGTCGCAGCACTTCGGCTCCGACCGGCTCGCGGGCCGCGACGCCCCGGACCCGCAGGACAAGTCGGTCGCCGGCGGTGCCGACGAGGACAGCCCGACCAACCGGACCCGGGACGATTTCCACCTCTGAGGGCAGATGACGACCGCGACATCCGGCGCCCCCGGTCCGCCGGGGGGCGCGAACGCCGACCTCGGCAAGCTCGCGCGCGGCGGCGCGCTGAACCTCGCGGGCGCGATGTGCGCCGGGCTCATGGGGTTCGTGCTGATCGTCGCGGTCGTGCGGACCTACGACGAGTCGCTGGCGGGCGCGTTCTTCGCGGCGACGTCGCTGTTCCTGATCCTGAACGCGGTGTCGGGGCTGGGCAGCGACGCGGGCCTGCTGCGCTGGCTGCCGCACCACCTGGCGCTCGGCGAGCGCGCGAACGCGCGCCGGACGGTGCCGATCGCGCTCGTCCCGGTCGTGTCGGCCGCGTGCCTCGCCGGGCTGGGCATGGTGGTCACGGCGCCGTGGTTCGCGGCGCTGGTGCACGGCGACGCGCCGGGCGAGACGACGTCGATGCTGCGCGTCCTCGGCCTGTTCCTCCCGGCGGCGGCGGCGCAGGACGCGCTGCTGGCCGCGACGCGCGGGCACGGCTCGATGCGGCCCACCGTGCTGGTCGACAAGATCTTCCGGCAGGTGGCGCAGGTCGGCGGGGTACTGGTCGCCTACGCGGTGGACGGGGACGCGGCCGTCCTGGCGCTGGCGTGGAGCCTGCCCTACGTGCCGGGCGTGCTCATCGCGGCCGTCCAGTACCGGGCGCTGGCGCGGCGCGCGGGGGGCGGCGGGACTCCCGCGCCGGTCCGCGACCTCGCGGGGCCGTTCTGGCGGTTCACCGGTCCGCGCTCGCTGGCGCAGATCTGCCAGACCGCGCTGCAGCGCTCGGACATCGTGCTGATCGCCGCGCTCGCCTCCCCCCGGGACGCCGCGATCTACACGGCCGCGACCCGGTTCATCGTGTTCGGGCAGCTCGCCGCGCAGTCGCTGCAGCAGGTGATGCAGCCCGCCGTGAGCCGGCACATGGCGATGAAGGACGTCGCGGGCGCCCAGCGGGTCATGGCGGTCGGGACGACCTGGACCGTCGCCGTCACGTGGCCGCTGTACCTGACGCTCGCCGCGGGGGCGCACGTGTTCCTCATGGTGTTCAGCCCCGAGTACGCGGCGGAGGGGCAGAGCACCACGATCGTGCTGGCGCTGACGATGCTGCTGGCGACGGCGGTGGGCCCGGCGGACGTCGTCCTGCTGATGGCGGGGCGCAGCGGGCTCAGCCTGGGCAACAACGCGGCGGCGCTCGTGGTGAACATCGTGCTGAACGTGGTGCTGATCCCGCTGTTCGGGGTGCCGGGCGCGGCGGCGGCGCGGGCCGCGGCGCTCGCCACGCGGAACGTGCTGCCGCTCCTCCAGATCCGCCGCATTCTGGGCATCTCCCCCACCGGTGCCGGATTGTGGCGATCTATCACATATGCCGTCATCTGCTTCGGTATGCTCCCGGTGTGCGTCCAGGCGGCTCTGGGCACGTCGCTCCCGGCGCTGGCGCTGGGCGTCGCCCTGGGGACCGCCGGATACGCGGTGCTGCTCTGGACGGGCCGGGAACGGCTGTCGCTCACCGCGTTCAAGGCCCTGCTGCGGCGCCGCGGCGCCGGGCGGAGCCCCGCCGCCGCGTCGACTCCCGCAGAACGGACCGTCCCGCCCATGGATGAACGAACGCTCCCGCCGGACCGCACGATCCCCGACGGCACATGCCCCGACGGCATGCGGCCGGACCGCACGATCCCCGACCGGCGTCCGTGAGGTCCCTCCGGACGGCCGCGGCGCGCGCCGCGGCCGGTGCGCTCTGCCTCGCCCTGACCGCGGCCTGCGGCGGCATGGACGCCACCGCCGAGGACCCCCGCCCCACCGCGCCCGCCGCGACGGCCGGGGAGGTCTGGAGCGTCGGCCTCGACAGCTTCGGGCAGCTCGGCCGCAAGGCCGACGGGTTCGACGTCGCGCTCGGGCCCGTCCGCGCCCCGACCGGCCGGGGCACGCTGACCGGCGTGCAAGCGCTCGCCGCCGGGGAGCGGCACTCGCTGGCGCTGCTGGCCGACGGACGCGTCCTCGCGTGGGGCAACAACAGCAACGGGCAGCTCGGCGACGGCACGAGCAAACCGCGTTCCCTGCCCGCCCCCGTGCACGCCCCGGACGGCGCCACGGGCGAGCTGCGCGGCGTCACCCGCATCGCGGCCGCCGGGAACCTGTCGGTGGCGCTGCTGTCGGACGGACGGGTCGTGACGTGGGGCGCGGGCGGCAGCGGCCAGCGGGGCATCGGCACCACCGATTCCCCTGCCCGCCCGACGACGGTGCGCGCCCCGGGCGGCGGGGGGCCGCTCACCGGCGTCACGTCGATCGCGACGGGCGACCAGGCGGTGCTCGTCACGATGGCGGACGGGCGCGTCCTGTCGTGGGGCGGCAACCTCGCCGGGATCCTCGGCACCGAGGGAGTGACGGCCCGCGCCCTGCCCGCGCCCGTCACCGGCACGGACGGGCACGGGGAGCTCACCGGGGTGGCCGAGCTCGCCGCCGGGAACAAGCACGCCATCGCCCGGCTGAAGGACGGGCGCGTCCTGTCGTGGGGGAAGAACGACCGCGGCCAGCTCGGCGACGGCACCACCCGGGGGCGCTGGACGCCCGGCCCGGTCGTCGGCGTGTCCGGCGGCGCGCCGTTGCGGGGCGTCACCGCGGTCGCCGCGGGCGGCAAGCACAACTACGCGCTGCTGAAGGACGGGACGATGGTGGCGTGGGGCTCGAACGGCAACGGGCAGCTCGGGACCGGCGGCACGCGGCCGTCCGCCCGCCCCGTCCCGGTGCGGGGCTCCCACACGCCGAAGCTGCGCGGCGTCACCGGCGTCGAGGCGGGCAACGGGTTCGGGGTGGCGCTGCTCGCCGGCGGCAGCGCGCTGACCTGGGGCGCCGCCGGCAAGGGGCAGCTCGGCGCGGGCAGCCGGCTGCCGCGCTCCCGGCCGGGGCCGATCATCCTCGCGCAGGGCGCCCGCGCGGGGGCGTTCCTGTCCGCCGCCGCGGGCGGCCACCACCTGCTGATCCTGATGCAGCCGCGGGACACCCCGTGACGCGTCCGCCGCGGCCGGCGCCGCGCCGCCGCCTCCGGGCGTCGCTGGCCTGCGCCGCACTGTGCGCCGCGACCCTCGCGCCGCCGGGCGCCCGCCGATGCTGCTGGGCGTCACCGCGCACGGCGACGCCGACCTCGCCGAGCGGGAACGGGAGACCGGGCGCCCGCTCGGCGCCGTCCGCGTGTTCCGCCGGTGGGGAGAACCCGTCGTGGACGGCTTCGTCCGGTCGAACGCCCGGTCGCACGTCTTCTTCATCTCGGTGAAGGCGCGCCGCCCGGACGGCACGAAGCTGCGGTGGGCCGACATCGCCTCGGCGCCCCCCGGTGGCGCCATCGACGGCGAGATCCGGCGGCAGGCGCGCGCGCTGAAGGAACTCCCGGGCACGGTGTGGTTCACCTTCAACCACGAGCCGGAGAACAGCGCGTCCTCGGGCATGGGGCGTCCGCGCGAGTACACCGACGCGTGGCGGCGGGTCGTGTCGACGTTCCGGGAGGAGGGCGCGCGCAACGTCCGGTACGTGTGGACGATGACGGACGCCGCGTTCGGCCGCGACGCGTCCCGCTACTACCCCGGCGACGACCACGTCGACGCGATCGGCGTGGACGCCTACAACTGGTTCACGTGCCGGGGACGCGACGAGGGCTGGCGTTCCCTCGGCGAGCTGATCGAGCGGCACCGCCGGTTCGGCGAGAAGCACCCGCACGAGCAGCTGATGATCCTGGAGACCGGCACGGTCGAGGACCCGTCCGATCCGGGCCGCAAGGCGCGGTGGCTCACCGACGCGACCGCGCTGCTCCAGCGGCCGCAGTACCGCCGCTACACGGCGCTGCTGCACTGGGACGCCCGGCACGGGCGGCCCGAGGGCCCGACGTGCGCGTGGGACTACCGCAGCTCCGAGTCGTCGCTGCGCGCCTGGCGGAAGATGGCCGCCGCGCCGGTGTTCGCCGCGGGCGTCCCCTGCCCGCCGAACTGCCGGGAGGAGGACGCCCGCGGGGACGCGCTAGGGCCGGTGCTGGCCGCCGCCGGAGGCGCCGGGGTGCTGGCCGCCCTGGGGGCCGCCGGGTGGCTGCTGCTGCGGTCCCGCCGCCGGGCCCGCACCGGGGGCTCCGGGCCCGCCGGGGGTCCCGGGGGCTCCGGGCCCACCGGGACCGGTCCCCGGGGCGGCTGAACCGCCGGGGCGTCCGGCTCCGGCGGCCCCGGCGGCCGGGGCGGCCTGCGCGGCGCCGCGGCGCTTCCACAGCAGGAACCCGCCGCCCGCGAGCAGCACCAGCACCGCACCGCCGCCCGCGACGGGCAGCAGCGGGAAGCCGCCGTCGTCCTTCGCCGCCTCCTGCGCCGCCCGCTTCTGGACGGCCTCGGCGTGCTCGCTGGCCTGCGCCTTGTCCTCGCCCACCTTCGTCTCGGCGAGCGGCGGCTGCGCGGGCTTCTCCGCGGGCTTGTCCGTCGTGTTCCGGGGCGGCAGGCCCTCCGCCTCCGGGAGCAGCTTCACGAAGCTGATCAGCGCCTTGTCCGGACGGGACCCGTTGGCCGCGACCGCCTTGTCGTAGGCCGTCTTCACCTGCGACTGCGGCAGCGCGGTCGACTTGATCCGCAGCTCCTGACCGCTGATCACCGCGTAGGTGCCCTTGCGGCCCACGCCCTGCACGAGGCCGTTCAGGACGGTGTCGGGCGACTCGCCCTGCGGCAGCACGGCGACGAACACCGGGGAGTGCAGCGCCTTGTTGTCGCGCAGCAGGTCCAGCGCGCCGTCCGACTGGAAGTACTTGGCGCCGGAGTCGACGTAGTAGCCGGCCTCCGCGACCGAGTCGACCACGAGGGTCATGTCGGTGTCGGCGTGGGCGGCCGCGGGCGGCGCCAGCAGCGCCGCGGCGGCGGCCGCGGGCAGGACGAGGGACAGGCGGCGGCCTGCGGGCGGTCGTACGCGCACGGGACGGCTCCTCGCAGCGGCTCGGGGGGTTGGGGGAGGGGAAGGGGATCGGTCAGACATATCCGTAGTGCCGCAGCAGCGGCAGGGTCAGGGCGGTGACGGCACGGCGCCGCGCCGGCGGCATCTTCTCGCGCCACGCGTCGTCGCGGCGCAGCTCGACCCGTCCCGTCGTGAACCGCATCGGGTTGCCGGACGCGGTGTGGTTCGCCGACAGCGTCGCGTGGTCGTCCTCGAGGAAGGCGAGGTCGCCGTCCGTCACCGGCAGCCCGGCGAACTCGGCGATGCCCCGCAGCGTCCCGCGCGGGTCGGCGAGGAACTCCTCGTACCGCACCGTCCGCACCGGGACGCCGCGGCGCCCCAGCAGCGCGAACGCCCCGTTCGCGGCGTTCCAGTGCATCGCGACCTTGTGCGGCGACCAGCGCGCCATGTACTGCTCGGGGCTCGCCTCGGTCGCCTCCGGGCGGCGGATCTCCTTCGACCACGACTGCGCCACGCCCCGGCTGTCCCGCAGGACGTGCGCGACCCGCAGGTCGAGACGTCCCTCGGCGGCCGCGGAGCGCAGGCAGAACGCGAGCGACGCGTGCTTGCTGGAGTCGATGAGCAGCCGCGCGCCGCTCACCTGCCGGACGGCGTCGTACAGCCGCTCGTAGTAGCGGACGTACGCGGCGAGGGGCTCGCGCAGGTCGTCCGGCACCTCGCCCCGCGCCAGCGCCGGGATGTGGCGGGTGCGGTCGACCGGGTCCTTCACCGCGCGGAACTCCGCGAGGTCGAAGGCGTCCCAGCCGCCGAACGCCAGCTCGCCGACCTTCCCCCAGAACGGGCATTCCGGGAACGGGACGCCGCAGCCGCACTTCTCGGCCGCGCCGACGCCGCGCTCCCACAGGTGCACGACCTCGCCGAGCGACGCGGTGCCCGGAAGCTCACCGAGGAGACGCTCGATCAGCGTGGTCCCGCTGCGCCCGAGAGCCCCGATGAACAGCACCCGCACGGGGGCGTCCACTGCCATGCCACCTCACCCGAAAAGCCTGCCGTGTCACAGGACCACGGCGGCGCCGATATGCCTGCGACGTGCCATCACCGTACAGTTCGCCCGGACGTGCCGGGCGCGAATCGCACAGGTCCCGTTGCCCGGGACCGGTCAGATGCCCCGCCCGCGCGCGTGCAGCGCCAGCAGCACCCGCTTGCCCGACACCGCGCCGGACGCGACGGCGAGCGCGAACGGGACCCGCCGCTCCGCGGGGTTCGCCTTCAGCGCGCGCGCCGACCAGCGCAGCGCGTCCTTACGGCGCCCGACGGTCGCGCACCCGAACGCGAGCTGCCCGTACACCCGCGCCGCCGCGCCCGGCACCTCGCCGATCTCCGGGTACCGCTCCAGGAACCACTCCAGCGCCGCCACCTTCGTCTCCCACGCCTGCGCGTAGTACGACGTCAGCCCCCACAGCACCCGGACGTACGGGACGTCGACGTTCACGACCGGCGCGCGGCGCGCGGCGCGCAGCGCGAGGTCCCAGTCCTCGCCCTGGCTGCCGGGGATCGACTCGTCCACCATGCCGATCTCGACGAGCGGCGCGCGGCGCGCCACGTACGTGGACGAGTGCACGCTCATCATCCGGTCCTTGATGAGCGCGTCGTAGGTGACGCGGTCGGTCCCGGCGAGCCGCGGCAGTTCCCGGCCGTCGAAGTCGACGAGGATGCCGGAGCTGCACAGCACCGTGCCCGGCTCGTCCTTCAGCGCCGCCTCCAGCGCCGCGACCTGCGCGGCGAGCTTGCCGGGGAGCCACTGGTCGTCGTCGTCGCAGAACGCGACCAGGTCGGTGTCCAGGTGCAGGATGCCGCTGTTGCGGGCGCCCGCCAGGCCCGGTTCCCGCGTGTTCGCGATGACCTCGACGCGGTCGCCGGCGAGGCTCTGGTCCGGCTCGGCGCGGTCGAACACGACGACGGCGCGCAGCTCCCCGTCGTAGTCCTGCGCGAGCACCGACTCCAGCGCGCGGCGCAGCAGCTCCGGCCGGTTGTGCGTGGGAAGCACCACTCCGACGGATGGGGGCATCGACGACCTGCCTTGCTCGAGTTGTTGGGGGGATCGGCGGCGGGGCGCGGGACCGGACGGCCGTCCGGTCCCGCGCCCCGCCGCCCGCGAGGGGTCCTAGCGGCCGGTGCCGATGATCATGCCGGCGCCGACGGTGTTGTTGGTGGCCTCGTCGACGAGGATGAACCCGCCGGTGAGCCGGTTGCGGGCGTAGTCGTCCACGAACAGCGGCTGCGTCACCCGCATGCTGATCCGGCCGATCTCGTTCAGCGCGAGCCCGTCGGCCCGGTCGTCGCGGTGCAGCGTGTTGACGTCCAGCCGGTAGTGCAGCTCCTTGACCATCGCCTTCGCGGTGCGGGTGGTGTGCTTGACGACCAGCCTGGACCGGGGCGTGAGGGTGCGGTCCGGGGTCATCCAGCAGACCATCGCCTCGATGTCCTGCGCGACCTCCGGCCGGTTGTTCGGCCGGGCGATCATGTCGCCGCGGGAGATGTCGATGTCGTCGGCCAGCCGCAGCGTCACCGACATCGGCGCGTACGCCTCCTCGACCGGCCCGCGCGGCCCGTCGATGTGCGTGATCGTCGTCGTCAGCCCGGACGGCAGGTGCACCACCTCGTCGCCCGGCTTCAGGACGCCGCCCGCGACCTGCCCCGCGTAACCCCGGTAGTCGTGCAGCTCCGGGTCGGTGGAGGCGTGCGGGCGGATCACGTACTGCACCGGGAACCGCACGTCGATCAGGTTGCGGTCCGACGCGATGTGGACGTGCTCCAGGGTGTGCAGCAGCGACGACCCCTCGTACCAGGGCATGTTGACGCTGCGCTCCACGACGTTGTCGCCGTGCAGGGCCGAGATCGGCACGAACGTCAGGTCGGTGACGTCCAGCTTGGACGCGAACGCGGTGAACTCGTCCACGATCCGCTGGTAGGTCGCCTGGTCGTAGTCGACCAGGTCCATCTTGTTGACCGCCACCACCAGGTGCGGCACCTGCAGCAGCGTCGCGAGGAACGCGTGCCGCCGCGACTGCTCCAGGATCCCCTTGCGGGCGTCCACCAGGATGATCGCCAGATCGGACGTGGACGCGCCCGTCACCATGTTCCGGGTGTACTGGATGTGCCCGGGGGTGTCGGCGATGATGAACTTGCGGCGCGGCGTCGCGAAGTACCGGTACGCCACGTCGATCGTGATGCCCTGCTCCCGCTCGGCCCGCAGGCCGTCGGTCAGCAGCGCCAGGTTCGTGTACTCCTCGCCGCGGTCCGCGCTGGTCTTCTCGACGGACTCCAGCTGGTCCTCGAAGATCGACTTGGAGTCGAACAGCAGCCGGCCGATCAGCGTCGACTTGCCGTCGTCGACGCTCCCCGCCGTGGCGAACCGCAGGATGTCCATCGGCTTCCCGGCGGCCTGCGCCTGCTCCGGGGACAGCGGGTGCTCAGATGACGCGGTCGCCATTAGAAGTAGCCCTCCTTCTTGCGGTCTTCCATGGCCGCCTCGCTCGTCCGGTCGTCCGCGCGGGTCTGCCCCCGCTCGGTGATCCGCGTCGCCGCGATCTCCTCGATCACCGCGTCGAGCGACTCCGCCGCCGACTTCACCGCGCCCGTGCACGACGCGTCCCCGACCGTCCGGTACCGGACCGTCGCCTCGAACTCCGGCTCGTCGTCCCCCCGGTTCGCGAACCCGGTCTGCGCGTCCAGCAGCAGCCCGTCCCGCTCGAACACCCGCCGGGTGTGCGCGAAGTAGATCGACGGGAGCTCCAGCCCCTCACGGCGCACGTAGTCCCAGATGTCGAGCTCCGTCCAGTTCGACAGGGGGAACACCCGGACGTGCTCGCCGCGCGTGATCCGCGTGTTGAACAGGTTCCACAGCTCCGGACGCTGGTTCTTCGGATCCCACTGGCCGAACTCGTCCCGGAACGACACCACCCGCTCCTTGGCGCGGGCCTTCTCCTCGTCCCGGCGGGCACCGCCGAACGCCGCGTCGAACCCGTGCTCCTCGATCGCGTCCAGCAGCGTCACCGTCTGCAGCCGGTTCCGGGACGCGCGGCGCCCCTTCTCCTCCACGACCCGGCCCTTGTCGATCGACTCCTGCACCGACGCCACCACCAGCCGGACGCCCGTCTCGGCGACCCGCCGGTCACGGAACTCGATGACCTCCGGGAAGTTGTGCCCGGTGTCGACGTGCATCACCGGGAACGGGATCGGCGCCGGCCAGAACGCCTTCTCGGCCAGGCGCAGCATCACGATGCTGTCCTTGCCGCCCGAGAACAGCAGCACCGGCTTCTCGAACTCGGCCGCCACCTCCCGGAAGATGTGAATCGACTCCGACTCTAGGACGTCCAACTGGGACAGCAGATAATCGCCACGCTGCATGATCTGGGGCTTCTCTCCACGAACTGGCAGGTACTACCGGTGGCACGCGACGGGCGCACCCGTCCACCGGCTCGAACGACGGCCGCGAGGCGGGATCACGTCGGCAGCGCGTCGCTCACGTCCCGGATGCCGGTCAGCAGCGTCGACGCCGACACGGGATGACACACCAGGATATCCGGCAACCTGGGGTCCTCACGGTTGTACGCGAGCGCCGCCCCGTCGACGCGGGACGCGTGCGCGCCCGCGGCGAGCGCCACCGCCGCCGGAGCCGCCGAATCCCACTCGTACTGGCCGCCCGCGTGCACGTACGCGTCGACCTCGCCGAGCAGCACCGCGGAGATCTTCGCGCCCGCGGAACCGATCGGCACCAGCTCCACGTCCGGCTCGATCGCGTCCGCCAGCCGGCGGACGAACTCCGGCGGCCGCGTCCGCGACACCGCGATCCGCAGCTTCCCCGCGTCCGGCGCCGGAACGTGCAGCGGCCCCTCCCGCGGCAGGCCCCGCCGGTCCACGACCGAACCCGCCACGACCGAACCCGCACCGCCCGACCCCGCACCGCCCGACCCCGCACCGCCCGACCCCGCGCCGCCCGTCACGGCGTCCGGCCCGCTCGGCTCCTCCCGGACCAGCGACGCACCGCCCGTCGCGTCCGTCCGCAGCGTCACGCCCTGCGCCGGCAGCGCCACCGCGCCCGCCGCGAGCCGCCCCGCCGGGGAACCGTCCCGCACCCACAGCGCCACGTGCACCGCCCAGTCCCGCCGGCCCTCCTCGGAGAACTCCCGGGTGCCGTCCAGCGGGTCGACGATCCACACCCGGTCCGCCGACAGCCGCCGCGCGTCGGCGGTGTTCGCCGTCGGCGCCGCGTCCGCCCCCGCCGCCCGCTTGCCCGCCACCGAGGAACGGCCCTCCTCGGACAGGATCGCGTCACCGGGACAGCGTTCCGCCAGCGCCCCCATCAGGTACTCGTGCGACCGCAGATCGCCCGTGTCCTTCAGCGCCCGCGCGTCGGCGAACCCCAGCTCGTCCCGCACGCCCAGCAGCAGCCGCCCCGCCGCCGCGGCCAGCTCCGCCGCCAGCGCGTGATCGTCCGCCACCGTCTGATCCGTCATCCTCGACCACATTCCCGACTCGACTGGTCTGCCCGGTCTACAATCTCACGGCCGCCCGGCCCGCCCGCCCCTCGGGGCGGCTAGTACGCGCCCGACCCCCGGAACACCGCCGACCAGGTCTTCCAGATGATCTGCAGGTCCAGCGCCAGGGTCCAGTTGTCCACGTACCGCAGATCCAACCGGACCGACTCCTCCCACGTCAGATCCGAACGCCCGCTCACCTGCCACAGCCCCGTCAAACCGGGCTTCACCACCAGCCGCCGGTACACGTCCCCGCCGTACTGCGCCACCTCGTCCGGCAGCGGCGGACGCGGCCCCACCAGCGACATGTCGCCCCGCAACACGTTGATCAACTGCGGGAGCTCGTCCAGCGAGTAACGGCGCAGCCACCGCCCGACCGAGGTGATCCGCGGATCCGCCCGCATCTTGAACAGCACCCCGTCGCCCTCGTTGCTGGCCAGCAGCTCCGCCTTCCGCGCCTCCGCGTCCTGCACCATCGTCCGGAACTTCAGCACCGTGAACTCCCGGCCGCCGCGCCCCACCCGCGTCTGCCGGAACATCACCGGCCCCGCGCTCGTCGCCCTGATCAGCACCGCGACCACCAGCAGCAGCGGGCTCAGCACCAGCAGCCCGGCGAACGCCGCCGCCCGGTCGAACAGCCCCTTCAGCACCTTCCGGCCGCCGTCCAGCTCCGGATGCTCCACATGCAGCAACGGCAGCCCCGACACCGGACGGATCGAGATCCGCGGCCCCGCCACGTCCATCAGCGCCGGCGCCACCACCAGCTCCACATCGTTCCGCTCGATCTGCCACGCGAGCCGCCGCAGCGCCGTCCCGTCCAGCTCCGGGCACGCCAGCACCGCCACCGAATCCGCGCCGACCCGATCCGCGACCGCCGCCGTCTGCCCGAAGTCGCCCAGCACCGGGACGCCCTCCACCTCGGCCACCGCGTCGTCCCCGGACACCAGCGCCGGCGGCAGGCACACCGCCGCGATGTCCATCCCGTGGTACCGCTTCTCCCGCAGCAACCGGATCAGGTCCTCCACCGACGTGCGGTGCCCGACCGCCACCACACGCCGCATGTACTGCCCGTGCCACCGCTTCCGATGCAGCCACTTCCGCAGCCGGTACCGCGCCACCACCGCCAGGAACGTCCCCAGCGGCATCGCCATCACCACGTAACCCCGCGCCACGTCCGTCTTCGACGCGTACGCGATGATCGCGATGCCCGCGGTGAAGATGAACCCCGCCCGCAGCACCCGGTGGAACTCCTCGTACCCCACCCCGATGTACCGCGGCTGGTACGCCCGGCACAGCATCAGCACCGGCACCCACACCAGCGGCAACGCCACCGTCAGCACCATGTACGGCGTGTGCCAGTCCGTCGGCACCCCCGGGAACCGCAGCAGGAACGCGATCACCCCCGCCGCCAGCATGCTGAGGAAATCCAGGAACCCCGCGATCCTCCGGTACCGCGCGCTCCACTCCTGGGTCTGCGAGTACCGCTTCTCTTGGCGGATCGATGACTCGGCCGGAACCTTGTCAACGACGGCCATACTTCCTCACCAACCCTTGTAACGCGCGCCCCGAAAAGTTCGATCCCCCACAGGGACGCCTGAAGGACCCCCCAGGTTCACCTGATTCTTGAAACTCCCAGGAAGAACCCCATACCCCGCGTTTGCCCGGCGCCCGAGATCAACCCGAATGATAAGCGTTCTGCGCCGCCGCCAAGCCGTCCCCGAGCAACGCCTCCACCGCGTCCGCCGCCCGCTCCACCTCGACGCCCAGATCGCGCCGCTCCGCCGCCGAGAAGTCCCTCAGGACGAACGACGCCGCGTCCATCCGCCCGGGCGGGCGCCCCACACCGAACCGCACCCGCAGATACTCCCGGTCCCCCAGCGACCGCGTCACCGACCGCAACCCGTTGTGACCGTTGTCGCCCCCGCCCTTCTTCAACCGCACCGCCCCGAACGGGATGTCCAGCTCGTCATGGACGACCACCACCCGCTCCACCGGCACCTTGTAGAAGTCCCGCAACCCCCGCACCGGACCACCCGACTCGTTCATGAACGACCGCGGCTTCGCCAGCACCACCCGCTCCCCCGCCAGCCGCCCCTCCAGCACGTCCGACCGCGACCCGAACAGCTTCGACCGGTGCGCCTTGAACGCCCCCCCGACCCGGCCCGCCAGAACATCCAGCACCATGAACCCCGCGTTGTGCCGATTGCCCTCGTACTTCGGCCCCGGATTCCCCAGGCCCACCACCAGCCACATGTCCGCGCTCACCCGAACCCCCTCACCGCACATCCTCCAACGGACGACGGCCCCCGCCGGTGCGCACACCGGCGGAGGCCGTCACACGTCGCGGCACGGCCACACGGCCGCAACCGGTCACCCGGGCGCCACCGGCACCCGGGGAAACGTCACTCGCTCGCCTCGGGGGTGTTGACGTCCGTGGCGGGCCCCTCGCCCTCGGCCGGCGCCGCCTCGGTCTCCTCCGTCGCGCCCGCCGACACCGTCGCGTCGGTGATCTGCACGATCAGGATCTCCTCGTCCGCCGCGAGCGTCGTGCCCGACGGCAGCTTCAGGTCCCTCGCCAGCACCTGCGTGTCGATCTCCAGCCCGGTGACGTCCAGCTCCACCGACTCCGGAATGTGCGTCGCCTCGGTCTCGACCTGGATCTCCACCACCGACTGCGACACCACGCCGCCCGCGACCACGTCGCCGACGACGTTCACCGGCAGGTCCACGACGACCTTCTCGCCGCGCTTCACGATCAGCAGGTCGACGTGCTCCAGGAACCCCTTGATCGGGTCCCGCTGGACGTCCTTCGGCAGCGCCAGCCGCTTCCCGCCGTCGAGACCCTCGATGGCCAGCAGCGCGTTCGGCGTCTTCAGCGCCATCATCAGCTCATGGCCCGGCAGCGAGATGTGCGTCGGGTCGGTGCCGTGACCGTAGAGGACGGCGGGCACCTTGCCGGCCCGGCGGGTGCGCCGCGCGGCACCCTTACCGAACTCGGTGCGCGGCTCGGCGGCAATGCGTACCTCGGACACGGCGAAAACTCCTTGTTGTTGCGATCCACGGCCGTCCGCCATCGGACGTCCGCTACGGACAAAGCGAATCAGGCGATGCTCGATGCGTCAGGCGCCTCGAAGATTCTTTGCGTTCCCCCCGGGGAGCACGGGACCGAACCGGCACCGCACTGAACGACCCAAGGGCATACGCGGGATTCAGCAAGTCTAGCCGATCCCCGTAACGCGCGATCCACCCGGTGGACACACGGGCGCCCCGAACGCCCGTGCCCGGCCCGCCGTGGGGCGGGCCGGGCACGACCGGCGGCGAACGGCGGCCTAGCTGTGACCGCCGAACAGGCTCGTCACCGAACCGTCGCTGAACACCTCGTTGATCGCCCGCGCGATCAACGGCGCGATCGACAGCACCGTCAGCTTGTCGAACTGCTTGTCCTCCGGAATCGGCAGCGTGTTCGTCAGCACCACCTCGGAGATACGCGAGTTCTTCAACCGGTCCACCGCCGGCCCCGACAGGACACCGTGCGTCGCCGCCACGACCACCCGCGTCGCACCGTTCTCGAACAGCGCGTCCGCCGCCTTCACGATCGTCCCGCCCGTGTCGATCATGTCGTCCACCACGACACAGGTCCGGCCCTCGACCTCACCGACGACGTCGAACACCTTCACCTCGTTCGCCACGTCCGGGTCGCGCTTCTTGTGGATGATCGCCATCGGGACACCGCCCAGCCGATCACTCCACCGCTCCGTCACCCGCACCCGGCCCGCGTCCGGCGCCACCACCGTCACGTTCGACAGGTCGAGCCTGCTCTCGAAGTGCCGCGCCAGCAGATCCAGCGCGAACAGATGATCCACGGGCGCATTGAAGAACCCCTGGATCTGCGCCGTGTGCAGATCCACCGTGATCACCCGGTCCGCCCCGGCCGTGCTGAACAGATCCGCCATCAGCCGCGCCGAGATCGGCTCCCGGCCCCGGTGCTTCTTGTCCTGCCGCGCATACCCGAAGAACGGCGCCACCACCGTGATCCGCTTGGCCGACGCGCGCTTCAGCGCGTCCACCATGATCAGCTGCTCCATGATCCACTGGTTGATGGGAGCGGTGTGGCTCTGGATCACGAAGGCGTCGGAACCGCGCACCGACTCCAAGAACCGCACGAACGTCTCACCGTTCGCGAAGTCATACGCCGACGTCGGCGTCAACTCGACGTGGAGGTGGTCGGCAACTTCCTTGGCCAGGTCCGGGTGGGCTCGGCCGGAGAAGAGCATCAGCTTCTTCTGACCGCTCGCTTTGATCCCACTCACCTTTGAACGACTCCCCCTCAATGGAACTGTGCTTCACGTGGGTTGTTGTCCCCACTCCCCGCGCGCGCAAGAGTCCGCGCGCACGGGTCGTCTGTTGTTCGCGGGGGACGCCGCTGTCCGCCCTGCCTTGCACCCCGGAGGGCGGCCTACTCGGCCTCGTCCCGGGCCCGCCGCGCCGCCTCGGCCGAAGCCGTCCCGGCCCGCCGGCGCTCCACCCAGCCCTCCACGTTGCGCTGCCGCGCCCGCGCCACCGCCATCGCACCCGGCGGCACGTCCTGCACGATCACGGAACCGGCCGCCGTGTAGGCGCCGTCCCCGACCGTCACCGGCGCGACGATCATGTTGTCGCTGCCGACCCGGACATGGGAACCGATCACGCTGCGATGCTTCTCGACACCGTCGTAGTTCACGAACACCGAACTCGCCCCGATGTTCGACCCCGCGCCGATCTCCGCGTCGCCCACGTACGTCAGGTGGGGGACCTTCGCCCCCTCGCCCACGTCCGCGTTCTTCGTCTCAACGTACGTCCCGACCTTCGCCTTCCCGGCGAGCCTCGTCCCCGGCCGCAGGTACGCGTACGGCCCCACGGACGCCTCCGGCCCGATCTCCGCACCGACGCACACCGCGTTCACCACCACCGCGTCCGCGCCCACCCTCGTGTCCGTCAGCGTGCAGCCCGGGCCGACCCGCGCGCCCGCCCCCAGATGGGTGGCCCCGTGCAACTGCGTGCCCGGCAGCACCTCGGCGTCCGGCTCCGCCGTCACCTGCACGTCGATCCACGTGGACGCCGGATCCACGATCGTCACCCCGGCCCGCATGTGGGCCTCCAGGATGCGGTCGTTGAGCTGCCGCCGCGCCTGCGCGAGCTGCACCCGGTCGTTCACGCCCTGCGTCTCGACCCAGTCCGCGACCAGGTGGGCGCCCGCCCGGTGCCCGTCGCCCCGCAGGATCGCCACCACGTCGGTGAGGTACTCCTCGCCGCCCGCGTTGTCCGTGGTCACCCGCTTGAGCGCGTCCTCCAGCAGCGACCCGTCGAACGCGTACATCCCGACGTTGATCTCGTTGACCGCCCGCTGCTCCGCGGACGCGTCCTTGTGCTCGACGATCGCCTCGACGCTCCCGTCACCGGCCCGGATCATCCGCCCGTACCCGGTCGCGTCCGGCATCTCGGTCGTCAGCACGGTGACCGCGTTGCCCTCGTCCTCGTGCGTCCGCACCAGGTCGGCGAGCGTCTCCGAGCGCAGCAGCGGGTGGTCGCCGTTCGTGACGACGACCGTCCCGTCCATGGCCCCGATCTCCTCGAGCGCCATCCGGACGGCGTGGCCCGTCCCGTTCTGCTCGTCCTGCACGACGGCGCGCGCCTCCGGCACGTGCTCGTCCAGGTGCGCGACGACCTGCTCCCTGCGATGCCCGACGACCACGACGAGCCGCTCGGGTTCCAGACCCCGCGCGGCGGCCAGCACATGCCCGAGCATGCTGCGCCCGCAGAGTTCGTGAAGCACCTTCGAGGTGCGGGACTTCATCCGGGTGCCCTCGCCCGCGGCGAGAACGATGACGGCGGCCGGACGGCTGGCGCTCACAAGGAGGCTCCTCGGCATCGCGGACGGTTGACGTATGGGCCGACCTGCGACGACATGCGCCGCAGGGCACACCGGCCCGACAACCCGAAGGATACCGCCCGACATGCGGGCGTCATCCCCCGCCCACCACCCGGCTACCCACCGGACATACCGGACAGTTCCGCCGCTAGGACTCGAACCTAGAATCTTCTGGACCAAAACCAGCTGCGTTGCCAATTACGCCACGGCGGACCACAAAGGCGGCAGATCGGACACCGGCCTGCCGCCGGCAGGCCCAACGATACCGACACCCGCGCTTCGCGCCCACCTCAAAGCGGGAGCCCCCCGGCCGCACCCCCACCCGCCTGGTCCGCTTCCGGTCGAAAGCGGGCCAGGCTCCGACATGTCGCGCCCCTTGCCGGGCCGCGGGCTCGTTCCTGCTCCGATCGGAGCAGGAACGAGCCGGTTCACGCCCTGGACCGTGGGGTCGCTCACTCCGCCGGGCCGCGTGGGCGCGCGAGGTCGGTGATCGCGGCGTCCGACCGCGCGAGCAGGCGCGCACTCCCCGCTTCGACGCCGAGCATGGCGCCGTAGGCCCAGCCCTCGATGCGCCGATAGAGGTCGGCGCCCCGGTTCACGCTGATCTGCAGACAGCCTCGGTAGTCATCGACGAGGTTCTTCCTGTTCGTCCTGACCCGATGTCGCTTGATCACCGGCTTCATGAACAGTTCGGCTGGTGCGCCGACCAAGTCGGCCCACCACTCGGTGGCCTCCGCGACATCCGCCGTCTCGTGGATGTGCAACCGGTACCGCACCTGGCCAGGCTCGACCCCCGCCACCTCTAGGAAGCGGCAGAAGAAGAGGATCAGCGCGGGGTCGCTGTTGATGAACCGGACCTTCTCCTCACGCCGGTAGATCTTGTCCTTGCCACCCTCGCACCAGTAGACGAGAGCGCCCGCCAGCAGCACCTCGCGGTCGCTCAACTCGCCCACTTGCCGGCATGCGGCCAGTTTGGTCTCTCTTCGCTCGTTCTCACGGGCGACCAGGACGGGCTCCCAGCGCTCCTTCCACGCGGCGGCGACGCGCTCCTGCGAGTAGCCGGGCCGCGGCGGGGCGGGAACGTCCCGTAACCACAGCGAGCACGTGCTTATGGCGATTCCCAGGGAACCCGCGATTTCCTTGTAGGTCCAGCCCTGCTTGCGGAGTTCGATGGCCTTGGGCTTGAGCTCGTCTCGGATTTCGTCCGGCATCGGTCCACCCATGCGACGAACTTTACCAGCAACTTTAACCATCTGTTGCCAATTGACTACTAACTGCTACCGTCCCTGCGGGTGGATGTGCATGGGTCGAGAACCTCTCCCCAGTGCGAGAAAGGCTCGCGGGCTTCGGTCAAGGGGGACGGCGGCGGGTTCGTGCTGGGCGGATGTCCATCGCGGTCGGCGAGGGAGCGGGCAAGGAGCGGCGGCATCGTGGCTGATTTGACCGGATTGGTTTAGGGCGTCGGCTATGTGGCAGGTCAACTGCGTGTCGTCCCGGCCGGTTCCAGGGCGCGGGCGGCACGCCGGTCTCCGTGGAGACGTCCCGGTTGGCGAGGAGGAAGAACTGGTCGCCGAAGGCGTCACCGGCCGACGGGCCGACGAGCGAACGTCCGGCGCGCGCCGCGCGTTCATGCGGGGGAAGGGCCTTGACGGCCTCTTCCGCGGGGGCACGGCGGAGCAAGAGCGAGAGTTCTGTGACCCGAGGGACACATTCCCGCTGATTTTACCGAGCGAATCTGTCAAACCTACGGTTCCGTAGGTTACGTTGGCGTAGGTAAGGCCTCCCGAGTTACAGGAAGTGAAGTGGTGACACATGACCACGGCCCCGACGGTTGATTCTCCGCGCCCGCAGCGGCGCCCCGAACTCGCACCCGAACAGCAGGGCAACGCCGAACGCGTGCTGGTGGCCGTGTTCACGGGCGTGCCCTTCCTGGCCCTCATCGCGGCGGTGCCGCTGGCGTGGGGGAGCTTCCTCGGCTGGACGGACGTCGCGCTCGCCGCGGTGTTCTACGTCCTGACCGCGGGCGGGATCACCGTGGGGTACCACCGGTACTTCACGCACGGGTCGTTCAAGGCGAAGCGGCCGTTGAAGATCTTCCTGGCGCTGGCCGGAAGCATGGCCATACAGGGTCCGGTCATCACGTGGGTGGCCGATCACCGGCGCCACCACAAGCACTCGGACAAGGAGTTCGATCCGCACTCGCCGTGGCGGTTCGGCAACGACTGGAAGGCCCTGCTGAAGGGGCTCGTGTGGGCGCACTACGGGTGGTTGTTCGACGCGGAGCAGACGTCCAAGCCGCGGTTCGCGAAGGATCTGCTGAACGATCGGGACATCACGCGGATCCATCGGCTGTTCCCGGCGATGGTGGCGGTGTCGTTCCTGCTGCCGGCGGTGCTCGGCGGGCTGATCACGATGTCGTGGGCGGGGTTCCTGACGGCGCTGTTCTGGGCGGGCTTCGTCCGGATCACGCTGGTGCATCACGTGACGTGGGCGATCAACTCGATCTGCCACACGTTCGGCAAGGAGGAGTTCGAGGTCCGGGACAAGTCGCGGAACGTGTGGTGGCTGGCGATCCCGTCGCTGGGCGAGTCGTGGCACAATCTGCACCATTCGGACCCGACGTGCGCGCGGCACGGTGTGCTGAAGGGGCAGATCGACATCAGCGCCCGGATCATCCAGGGGTTCGAGAAGGCCGGCTGGGCGTACGACGTCCGGTGGCCGAACGATGAGCGGCTGGCGGCCCGGCGCGCGAAGCAGCCCGCTTGAGCGTCACAATTGATTCTGTGACAGAACCCGCTCCGAGGACCCGCAGAAAGCGGATGACCGGCAAGGAACGCCGTGAGCAGCTGCTGACGATCGGTCGCACGCTGTTCGCCGAGCGCGGCCTGGACGGCACGTCGGTGGAGGAGATCGCGTCCGCCGCGGGCGTCTCCAAGCCGGTGGTGTACGAGCACTTCGGCGGCAAGGAGGGCTTGTACGCGGTCGTGGTGGACCGGGAGTTCGAGGGTCTGCTGCGGCTGGTGACCGAGGCGCTGACGTCGGCGCGGCACTACCGGGGCAAGCTGGAGAAGGCCGCGCTGGGGCTCTTGGAGTACATCGAGGAGAATCCGGACGGGTTCCGCATCCTCGTCCGGGATTCGCACGGTGGTACCGGTACCGGGAGTTACGCGAGCCTGTTGAGCGAGATCGCCGGGGAGGTCGAGTACATCCTCGCTCAGGAGTTCGACCGGCACGGGTACGACGACAAGTTCGCGTCGCTGTACGCGCAGAGCCTGGTCGGGATGGTGGCGGTGACGGGCCAGTGGTGGCTGGACGTCCGCAAGCCGCGCCGGGAGGACGTGGCGGCGCACATCGTGAATCTGGCGTGGAACGGGCTGTCGGGGCTGGAGCAGCGGCCGTCGCTGGATCCGCGGCGGCGGCGCAAGGAGATGGAGCGCGCGCAGAAGCGGGCGGAGAAGATCGCGGCCAAGGAGGAGAGGGCCGCGGCGCGGGCGCAGGGGAAGGTCCGCCGGGACGAGAGCGGGGAGCAGCCGGTCTAGCCGCTCCGGGTCTGGGCGGTCCGGGTCTGGCCGGTCCGGTATGTGCGTCGGCGGCCGTCCGGAGTTCGTCCGGGCGGCCGCCGACCGGGGTCGCCGACGTCGGGTCGCGACGCCGGAGCCGTGCTGCGGCCGTGTCGGCCGCCGGTCGCCGCCCGCCCGTCCGGGTTTGGCACACCGCAGGGGAACGATTCGCTGTCCCCGGGCGGGCGGGCGGCGCCGTGGTCTAGGTGCGTCTGGCGATCACGAAGATCCTCCGGAACGGGTAGACGGTGCCGTGGGGGCGCGGGGGGTAGGCGTCCCGGAGGCGTTCGCGGTATTCGGCGATGAACGCGTCGGCGGCGGTCGCGTCGAGTGCGGTGAGGACGGGGCGCAGTGCGGTGCCTTTGACCCATTCGAGGACGGGGTCGTCGCCGGTGAGGGTCTGCATGTAGGTGGTTTCCCAGGCGTCGACGTCGCAGCCGTGGCCGGCGAGGAGGTCGAGGTATCCCTCGGCGCTGAGGACGGGCGCGTCCCGCACGAGGTGTCCGAGGCGCGCGGTCCACCGGTCGGACGTGCAGAGTTCGCGGAGGATGGCGTGGCTGGGGGCGGCGAAGTTGCCGGGGACCTGGAAGGCGAGGCGTCCGCCGGGGGCGAGTGCGTCGGTCCAGCGGGGCAGCAGTTCGAGGTGTTCGGGGATCCACTGCAGGACGGCGTTGGAGACGATGAGGTCGGCGTCGTGTCCGTCCCAGGTGCGGAGGTCCTGGACGCGGAAGGTGAGGCGTCCGGGGATCTCGTGGGCGCGGGCGGCGTCGATCATCTCGGGGGAAGAGTCGAGGGCCTCCACGACGGCGGCGGGCCAGCGGCCCGCCAGTGTCGCGGCGGGCTCCCCGCTCCCGCACCCGAGGTCGATGATCCGCCGGGGGGCGACGTCGCCGAGCCGTTCCACGAGTTCGCGGAACGGCCGGAAGCGTTCGTCTCCGTAGACCCCGTATTGCGCGGGGTCCCATACGGCCTCGGCTTGTCTCGACATCGAGAGACATGATGCCCCGCCCATATCTTGATGTCAAGAATCCCGCGCGCCGGTCGGGCCCGAGGCCGGGGGCGCCGCCGGAGGGACGCACGTTAGGGTCCCCTCACGCCCTCACCCGGGGTATCTCGATATCAAGACAGGTAGGCTTGCGGCATGGAGGATGAGGTCGACCGGCTGGTCGAGGCGTGGCGGACCGAGCGCCCGGACCTGGACGTGCGTCCGCTGCAGGTCCTCAGCCGCGTGTCGCGGCTGGCCCGTCACCTCGACCGGGCGCGGCGGGCCGTGTTCGTGGCGCACGACCTCGAGTCGTGGGAGTTCGACGTGCTCACGGCGCTGCGGCGGGCGGGCAGCCCGTACCAGCTGAGCCCGGGGCGGCTGCTGCGCGCGACGCTGGTGACGTCGGGCACGATGACGAACCGGATCGACCGGCTGGCGGCGGCGGGCCTGGTGGAGCGGCACCCGGACCCGCAGGACAAGCGCGGCGTCCAGGTGCGGCTCACCGAGGCGGGGCTGACGCGGGTGGACGCGGCGTTCGCCGACCTGCTGGCGCGCGAGGAGGCGATCCTGGCGGGGCTGACCCCGGCGCAGCACGACGCCCTGGCGGGGCTGCTGCGGACGCTGCTGGTCCCGTTCGACACCGCGCGCGACTAGCGGAGGGCGGCCTCGAGCGCGGCGGCCAGGCCGCAGAGCCGTTCCTCGCCGCCCGCGGGGCCGATGAGCTGGACGGACGCGGGCAGGTGCGAGCCCGGCAGCGGGACGGGCAGCGCGAACGCGGGCAGCCCGGCGACGTTGACGGGGCCGGTGAGCCGGGTGAGGGGCAGGTCGCCCTGGAGGTCGTCGTCGGGTTCGGGCGCGACGGTCGGCAGGACGGGCAGGGCGATCGCGGCGTGCCGTTGGAGGATCGTGTCGAGTTCGGCGCGCAGCGCCCGCTGGACGTGGCGGGCCCAGGCGAGGTGCTTGCGGGCGATGCTCTGGAGCATCGGCAGCCGGTGCCGCATGCGCTCGCTGACCAGGTCGGGCCGTTGGAGGTAGCGGCCGTCGACGGCCCACGCCTCGTGGCCGACGATCGCGCCGTTGGCCATGCCGGCCTCGTCGAACTCCTCGGCGCGCACGTCGGCGAGGGGCGCGACGCGGCGCAGGGCGTCGTCGACGGCGGCGTCGATCTCGGGGCGGACGCCGGGGGGCCGGAGCCGGGCGATGGGGCGGCCCGGCTCGTACGGGACGGGCGCGAAGGCGGGTTCGATCAGCCGCATGCCGAGGACGACGGCGGCGACGTCGCGGCCCATGGGGCCGACGGTGTCGAGGGACGGGGCGAGCGGGTGGACGCCGTCGAGGGGGACGCGGCCGTGCGTGGTCTTGAGGGCCGCGATGCCGCAGCAGGCGGCGGGGACGCGGACGGAGCCGCCGGTGTCGGTGCCGAACGCGACGTCGGCCTCGCCGGCGGCGACGGCGACGGCGGAGCCGCTGGAGGAGCCGCCGGGGACGCGGGCGGGGTCGAGGGGGTTGACGGGGGTGCCGGACCACGGGTTGAGGCCGTCGACGCCGAGGCAGAACTCGGTGAGGTTGGTCTTGCCGACGATGCGGGCGCCGGCGGCGCGGGCGGACGCGACGACGGCGGCGTCGCGTCCGGCGGGCGCGGCGTCCGCGGCGATGGCGGCGCTGCCCGCGGTGGTGGGGAGCCCCGCGACGTCGATGGCGTCCTTCACGGCCAGCCGGGGGCCGTCACCGGGGGCGTCGATCCGCAGTATCCATGTGGCCATAGCAGGGCGATCGCGGTCAGCCGATGTCCTCGGCGAGCATGAGCCATTCCTCTTCGACCTCGGCGGCCTGCGCCTGGACGTCCTTGAGCTGCCCGTCGAGTTCCTGGAGTTTGGCGTAGTCGGTGGCGTGCGCGGCGAGCTGCTCGTGCAGTTCGGCCTCCTGCCGGGCGAGCTTCTCCAGGCGGCGTTCGAGCCGGTCGAGTTCCTTGCGGGCCTTCCAGTCCTGCTGGCCCTTGGGCTTGGACGGCTGCGCGGGGGCCGGCGCGGCGGACGTCCCGGGGACCGCGGGGGCGGTGCGGGCGGACGCGCGGCGCTCCAGGTACTCGTCGACGCCGCCGGGCAGCATCGACACGCGGCCGTCGCCCAGGAGGGCGGCGACGCGGTCGGTGACGCGTTCGAGGAAGTACCGGTCGTGGCTGACGACGACGAGGGTGCCGGGCCAGCCGTCGAGGAGGTCCTCGACCTCGGTGAGGGTCTCGATGTCGAGGTCGTTGGTGGGCTCGTCGAGGAGCAGGACGTTCGGCTCGCCCATGAGCAGCCGCAGCAGCTGGAGGCGGCGGCGCTCGCCGCCGGACAGGTCGCCGACGGGCGTCCACTGCCGGTCGCCGGGGAATCCGAGCCGTTCGAGGAGCTGGCTCGCGGTCCATTCGCGCTTGCCGACGGTGATGCGGCGGCGGATCTCCTCGACCGACTCCAGCACGCGCCGGTCCGGGTCGAGTTCCTCCAGGTTCTGCGACAGGTGCGCGAGCTGGACGGTCTTGCCGCGCACCATCGCCCCGGCGGACGGGGCGACCGTGCCGTCCAGGAGGCGCAGCAGGGTGCTCTTGCCGCTGCCGTTGACGCCGACGAGGCCGACGCGCTCGCCGGGGCCGAGCCGCCAGGTGAGGTGGTCGAAGATGGCGCGGTCGCCGAGGCGGACGGTGACGTCCTCGGCGTCGATGACGGTCTTGCCGAGCCGGGCGGTCGCGAACCGGGTCAGTTCGACCGAGTCGCGGGCGGGGGGCTCGTCGGCGATGAGGGCCTGCGCGGCGTCGACCCGGAACTTGGGCTTGGACGTGCGGGCCTGCGGGCCGCGCCGCAGCCACGCGAGTTCCTTGCGCAGCAGGTTCTGCCGCTTGGCCTCGGTGGCGGCGGCGATGCGGGAGCGTTCGGCCTTGGCGAGGACGTACGCGGAGTAGCCGCCCTCGTAGCGTTCGACGCGGCCGTCGACGACCTCCCAGGTGCGGTCGGTGACGGCGTCGAGGAACCACCGGTCGTGGGTGACGACGAGCAGGGCGCCCTTGCGGCCGCGCAGGTGCCGGGCGAGCCAGTCGATCGCCTCGATGTCGAGGTGGTTGGTGGGCTCGTCCAGCAGGATCAGGTCGGACTCGGGGACGAGGAGGCGGGCGAGGGCGATCCGGCGGCGCTCGCCGCCCGACATCCCGGCGATGGGGGCGTCCAGGTCGAGGCCGGGCAGCAGCCCGGCGAGGACGTCGCGGACGCGGGTGTCGCCGGCCCATTCGTGTTCGGCGCGGTCGCCGAGGACGACGGACCGGACGGTCGCGCCGGCGGCGAACTCGTCGCGCTGCACGAGGTGCCCGAGGCGCAGGCCGCGGGCGTGCGTGACGCGCCCGGAGTCGGGCTCGGTCTCCTTGGCGAGGACGGACACGAGGGTGCTCTTGCCGCCGCCGTTGCGGCCGACGACGCCGACGCGGTCCCCGTCGTCGAGGCCGAGGGAGACGGCGTCCAGCAGCGGCTTGGGCCCGTAGGACTTGGCGACGTTCTCAAGATTGATCAGATTCACGACGCTTCCAGCCTATTGCCTGCCGCGAACCGGTCGCGCGTCGCGCGGGGGGTCAGTCTCCGCCGCCGCCTCCGCCGCCGGAGTCGCCCCCCGACCCGCCGCCGGAGTCGCCGCCGGATCCGCCGCCGGAGTCGCCGCCGGATCCGCCGCCGGAGTGGCCGCCCGGCCAGTCGGCGTCGAAGCCGGCGTCACCGTCCCACCCGGACCCGCCCCGATGCCGGGGCGCCTGCCCGTACGGGCCGGGACCGTGCCCGGGCGGGCCATAGCCGGGCTGGCCGTAACCGGGCGGGCCGTAACCGGGCTGGCCATAGCCGGGCGGGCCGTAGGGCGGGCCGTACGCGCCGGGGCCGGGGGCGGGCCGCGATCTCCTCGTCGCCATGACGACGACGAGGACGACGGCGCCGACGACGACCGCGAAGAGGACGGCGACGATCAGCAGGAGGAGCAGCGAGGAGGCCAAGGCAAGTCCTGGGGGCGGCGGCGACGGGAGCCGGACACGGGCTAGGGCACGCGGGCGGGCGGGCCCGCCGCGCCGCCGTCCTGGCGCCGGCGGGGCGCGGCCCCGCGGGCGGCCACCGCCTCGGGGGCGTTGCGCCGGAGGGCACGGTCCCGGCGCACGGCCAGCACGACGAGCGTCACCATCATCGCGACGGCGACGAGACCCAGCAACCCCGAAAGACTCAGCAACCCCGAAAGGTACGTCATCGCTTCACCTCGTCCGCGGAATCGGCGTCACGGGAGATGACGCCCGTCCGGCGGGCGAAGTTCGCTTGTGTGCGGAGCGCAACTAAAGCGGCACCGTCAGATGACCGTTGCTCCGGGTACGGGGCCGTGCGCGGTGAGCGTCTGCGCGGCGACGCCGGCGCGGTCGAGCGCGTCCGCGAGGCCGGCGGCGCCGGCGGCGTCCGCGGCGAGGAACGCGCAGGTCGGGCCGGACCCGGAGACGAGCGCGCCGAGGGCGCCGAGGTCGCGGCCGGCGTCCAGGACGCCGCGCAGGGACGGGCGCAGCGCGAGCGCGGCGGGCTGCAGGTCGTTGGTGAGGGCGGCGCTGAGCGCCTCGGCGTCCCCGGCGGCGAGCGCGGCCATGAGCGCGCCGGACTCCCGGGGCTCCGGGACGCCGCCGCCGCGCGCGGCGCGGATCCGGTCGCACTCGGCGTAGACGGCCGGGGTGGACAGGCCGCCGTCGGCGGTCGCGAACACCCAGTGGAAGGTGCCGTGGACGGTCGCGGCGGTGAGCCGCTCGCCGCGGCCGGTGCCGACGGCGGTGCCGCCGAGCAGCGCGAACGGGACGTCGCTGCCGAGCCGCGCGCCGAGGTTGAGCAGGTCGGCGGGGGCGAGGGCGGGCGCGGCGGGGTCGTCCCAGAGGCGGGCGCAGGCGAGCAGCGCGGCGGCGGCGTCGGCGCTGCCGCCCGCCATCCCGCCCGCGACGGGGATCGCCTTGCGGATCCGCAGCGCGACGCGGGGCGCCGCGCCGAGCCGTTCGGCGACGAGCCGGGCCGCGCGGGCGGCGAGGTTGCCGTCGCCGGTGGGGACGCCGCCGATCGCGACGCGGGAGCCGGGCGCGGCCTCGACGGTGATCCGCAGCTCGTCCGCGGGTTCGGCGGTGACCTCGTCGAACAGCGACACGGCGTGGAAGACGTTGACGAGGTCGTGGTACCCGTCGTCGCGCAGCGGGCCGACGCCGAGCTGCAGGTTGACCTTGGCGGGGACGCGCACGCTGACCGGATTCACGTCACCGAACCCTATTGGACGGGCGGGGCGGCCGCGCACCGCGCCGGGCGGGTCAGCCGCCGCTGGTGACGGGCAGGCCGCGCGGGTTGAAGTACGGGGCGGTGGCGAGTTCGCGGAGCGCCGACACCGCGTGCTCGTCGCCCGTCACGGCGTACCGGTGGCGCTCGTCGCGGGGGCCGTCGGCGCGCTCGTCGGAGTTGAAGTAGACGACGGCCTTGACCTGCGGGTTCTGGAGGGTCTCGGCGGCGGCGCGGAGCCATTCGGCGCGGCGTTCGCCGTACGAGCGGGGCGCCCCGAACTCGGCGATCATGATGGGTTTGGAGCGGTCGTCGGCCCATTCCAGGAACGGCTTGAGGGAGTCCGCGAGGGCCTGGAAGTCGAAGTCGCCGCTGGGCCGGGCGTCGGCGCAGACCCAGTCGACGTGCTCGTCGCCCGGGTAGTAGGCGCCGGCGTCGCGGGTCCCGAAGCCGCGGGCGGTGGGGCACCAGACCCAGGCGACGTTGTGGACCTGCTCCTCGGCGAACACCTTCCGCATGTGCTTCCAGGCGGCGATGAAGTCGGCCGGGGAGTGGACGCGCTCCTCCTCGGTGAGCTCGTCCATGTCGCGGGACCAGCGCAGGAAGACCGGCTTGCCGAGCTTCTTGATCGCGCGGGCGCGGTCGCGGACCATCTCGTCGAAGCGCCCCTGGACGATCTCGCGGGTGTCGCCGCCGTCCCAGGTCAGCAGCAGGTGGCGGTCGGACGCGGCGACGTCGGCGGCGAGGTCGCCGGGGAAGTCGTCCTTCCAGCGGTGGTAGGTCTGGACGATGTCGAGCCGGCGGCCGAGGTCGCCCTCGAACCCGGTGATGTCCGCCATCTCGGGTTCGGCGGGGGCCGCCGCGGTGTTCCCGGTGCCGGACGGGCTCGCGCCCGTGCCCGCGTCGTCGCCGCCGGGGGCGGCGGAGCCGGGCAGCCAGGCGCCGAAGTACGCGCCCTCCCGCGGGGGGACGGGCGCGACGCCGGCGCGTGCCGTCGTCGTGATGTCGGGGGCCGCGCCCGCGCCGTCGGAGCAGCCCGCCGCCACCGTCCCGGTGAGCCCCGCCACCGCGATCAGGGCCGTCGCCACCACCGGGATCCTCGCTCGCGCCGTCCGCGAACGCGCGTTCACCATCGTCCTCCGACTCGTCCGGGTTCGTGCGTCCCCGGGGGCCGCCGCCGGGGGATCATTGGGGGGTGCCGCCCCGCCCTGAAGGACCATACTCGGCAATCCGGGCGAAGGAGGCCACGTCGAGAGCTTCGCCCCGGGTGCGCGGGTCGACGCCCGCCGCCCGCAGCGCCTCCTCGGCCGCCGCGGCGGACCCGGCCCAGCCCGCGAGCGCCGCCCGCAGCGTCTTGCGCCGCTGCGCGAACGCGGCGTCGACCACGGCGAACACCTGGTCGCGGGACGCGGTGGTCGGCGGCGGTTCCCGCCGGGTGAACGCGACCAGCCCGGAGTCGACGTTCGGAACGGGCCAGAACACCGCGCGGCCGACGGGCCCGGCGCGGCGGGCGTCGCCGTACCAGGCGAGCTTCACCGACGGCACCCCGTAGATCTTGCCGCCGGGCTCGGCGACCATCCGGTCGGCGACCTCGGCCTGCACCATGACCAGGGCCTTCTCCAGGGACGGCAGGGCGGCCAGCAGGTTCAGGACGACCGGCACCGCGACGTTGTAGGGGAGGTTCGCGACCAGCGCGGTGGGGGCCGGGCCGGGCACCTGTGTGATCTTCATCGCGTCGGCCCGCACGACCTCCAGCCGGCCGGCCAGGTCGGGCTCGCGCGCCGCCGCCGTCGCGGGCAGCTCGCCCGCGAGGACCGGGTCGATCTCGACCGCGACGACGCGCCGGGCCTCCGGGAGCAGCGCCAGCGTCAGGGACCCGAGCCCCGGCCCGACCTCGATCACGACGTCGTCCGGCGCCAGCCGGGCCGCGCGCACGATCCGCCGGACGGTGTTGGCGTCGACCACGAAGTTCTGGCCGAGCGTCTTCGTCGGCCGCACGCCGAGCCGTGCCGCCAGTTCCCGGACGTCCGCCGGCCCGAGCAGTCCCCGCGTCTCCCCCATCCGTAGATTGTCTCAGCAGCCGCGCCCTCCCCCGGCCCGCTCCCCCGCTCCCTGCCGCGGACGGACCGTGGCCCGCCGGCCGGCGGGCCGCCACCGCCGCCGAGGGCCGGAGCGGCCGGGCGCCGCGCGTCGAGCCGGGAGCCCCCCGGCCGCGCGACACCGCCCTCGCCCTCGGCCCCGTCCGGCCCGTCCGCGCCGACCGAGGGGGTCGACCGAGAGGGGAACGCCGCCGTGCCGGGCGGCGTCGGATGACCATGCGCCGCCTCCGCCTCGTGCTCGTCGCGACCCCCATCGTGATCCTCGGCCTCCGGACCGCCCGCACCGCCGTCCCCGCCCGCACGTTCGCCGCCGGGCGGCGGGACACCTGGCTCCCGCGGTTCGGGACGGACGCGCCGCCGGAACTGCGCGACGCCGCGCTCGCCCTCGGCCCGGTCCGGCTCCGCGGGACGTATTGAGATGGGCCGCGCGCGCCGGGTACGGCTCGTCCCGCTCGCCCTGCTCGTCGTGCTCCTGGTCGCCCCGATGGTCTGGCCGGGCGTCCTGGCGTACACGTTCGTCTTCGGTGAGAAGGCCACCGCCACCGTCACGGAGTGCGAGCGGACCCGGACCGGCACCGGGATCGAGACCTGCCGCGGCTTCTGGCGGACGGACGGCGGGAAGCGCGGGGCGGGCGAGATCTACGGGATCCACCCCCACCAGGAGGGCGGCACCCTGCGGGTGCGGATCGGCCCGGCGGGCCCCTACGCGAACGGGTGGGCGCGGGGCTGGCCGTTCCTGCTGTGGACGGTGCCGGTACCGCTCGGCGTCCTGGGGTACCTCCGGTTCCACCGGAGGATCGTCCGCCGGGGCCGCGGGCTCGCCGCGTCGCTGCTCGCCGAGCCCGGGGCGCTCGTCGTCTCCCGCGCCGCCGTCCGCCGCGCCGACGGGTCCCCGTACGCGTCGGTGCGGGCCGCGACCCCGCCCCCGGGCGCGCAGCGCCTCGACCTGCCGGGCCGGCCCCGGCGGACGCACCGGCCGCCGTGGGACTCCGGGGACCGCGAGGACGTCCTGGTCGAGGCCGTCGACGACGCCGCGGGGCGGCCCCTGATGCTGCTGGAGCACCGCACCGGGTCCCCGTTCGAGGCCGAGACCGTCGTGCTCGACCCGTCGGGCGCGCCGCGCCTGATCCTGCGCCGCGAGTCCCCGCATCCCCTCGCCTACCGGTTGCTGGACCCGTCCGGCGGCGACCTCGGCTCCGCCCGGACGGCCACCGGGATCGGGACGCTCGCCGTCCGGGACGTGCCCGGGAACCGGTTCGCCGCCGCGGGCCTGCGCGGACGCGACTGGGTGCTGCGGGCCGACGAGACGGCGCCGCCGCTGCTGCGCGACGCCGCGCTCGCCCTCGTCCTCGCCCAATTCCATCACCGCAACTGAAGGAGGACCGATGCTCCGTGCCCGTGCCGTCGCGTTCACGATCCTCGGGACATGCGTCGCGGCGCTGCTGTTCTGGCCCGTGGTGATCACGTACACGCTCGCCGCCGGGGAGAAGGCGACCGCGTCCGTCACTCGGTGCGTGAAGACGACGAACGGAAAGAGGCACAACCTGAGCTGCACCGGTACATGGCGGACCGAGGGCGGCGAGACCGGGTCGGGCGAGATCTACGGGCTCGACAAGGACGACGCGGGCACCGACGTCCCGGTGCGGGTGGGGCCCATGGGCCCGTACGGGGGCGGATTCGGCGGCAACTGGGTCTACTACCTCACGCTGGTGCCGCTGCTGATCGCGCCGGGGATCGCGATCTGGGCGCTCCGCGTGTCGTTCGGGCCGGGCCGCAAGCTGGCCGAGAGCCTCCTCGCCGAGCCGGCGGGCGGGACGCTGCTGGTCGTCACCCCGAAGCGGGTGGACCACGCGAACGGCCTCCCGCTCGCGACGCTGGGCCCGCCCGGCCCGCCCCCGCCCGGATACCGCCCGGTCGAGATCCCGGGCCGCGCCCTGCGGGCAGGGGGCCGCTCCCCCCTCGACGCCGCCGCCGGGGTCAACCGGGACCGCAGCGAGTTCCGGCCGCTGGAGTCGCCCGGCGGGGAGCCGCTCGCGGTCGTGGAGCACCGGTCGGCCGAGGGCCGGGAACCGGACCACGTCCTGCTGGACCCCTCCGGCGCCACCCGTGCGCTGGTCCGCCGGATCTCCGCGGGGCCCGCCCGCTACGCCCTGATCGGCCCCGACGGGACGCCGCTGGGGTCCGCCGAGCCCACCGGCGGGCGGCTGTCGGGCAGCCTGCGCGTCACGGACGCCGGGGGCGTCACCGTCGCCACGATCGCCCACACCGGGCGCCGGTGCGTGGTGCGGGTCGAGGACGCGGCGCCGCGCGTCTACCGCGACATCGCGATCGTGCTGGTCTTCGCCCAGTACCACACGGCGGACTGACGGACGGGGCGCTCACCAGGGACCGAACGCGCGCTCCCCGTTCGCGGCGATCGCCGTGCACAGTTCGTCCACCTCGACGCCCTTGATCTCGGCCATCGCGCGGACGGTGTGGGGGATCAGGTAGGACGCGTTCGGCTTGCCCCGGTGCGGGACGGGCGTGAGGAACGGCGCGTCGGTCTCGACGAGGATCAGGTCGAGGGGCGCGGCGCGCAGCGCCTCGCGGAGCGGCTCGGCGTTCTTGAACGTGACGTTCCCGGCGAAGCTCATCAGGTACCCGTTCTCCGCGCAGACCTCCGCCATCGCGGCGTCCCCGGAGTAGCAGTGGAACACGACCGTGCCGGGCGCGCCCTCCTCCTTCAGGATCGCCAGGACGTCGTCGTGGGCGTCGCGGTCGTGGATCACGAGGGCCTTGCCGGTGCGTTTCGCGATGCCGATGTGCGCGCGGAACGAGCGGTGCTGGTCGTCCTTGGGCGCCCAGTCCCGGTAGTAGTCGAGGCCGGTCTCGCCGATGGCCCGGACCTTCGGGTGCGCGGCCATCGCCTCGATGTCGGCCAGGACGGCGTCGGAGATCCCCGTCGTCTCGTTCGGGTGGATCGCCACGCCCGCGTACACGTCGTCGAACTCGCCGGCGGCGTCCACGGCGAACCGGGACGACGCCAGGTCGCAGCCGATCGTGACGATGCGGGCGACGCCCGCCGCCTTCGCGGCGGCGAGCTGCTCGTCGACCGGCGTCTCGACGATGTCGAGGTGGCAGTGGCTGTCGAAGACGTCCACGGGGAGGCGGCCGGGCAGCGGCGCGTAGGACCGCGCCGCCTGCCCGCCGGAGCTCACGCGCCCTCCAGCCGGGCGAGCTCCTCGTCGACGATCGACTCGTCCAGCTTCGCGAACAGCGGCGTCGGCTTGCTCAGGGGGACGCCGGGACGCACCGGCCGCGACTCCCAGCGGGCCTCGACGTCGTAGTCGCCGGTGAGGATCCGGTAGTCGGGGCCGCCGTCCTCCGACACGTCCCGCAGCTCCGGCATGCCGCTCCACACGCCCTCGCCGCCGAGCATCTCGTACACCTTCTGCGACGAGTTCGGCAGGAACGGCGTGAGCAGCGTCTTCGCGTCGTCCACGACCTGCAGGGCGGTGTGCAGGATCGACTGGACGCGCGCCGGGTCGTCCTTCAGCTTCCACGGCGCCTGGTCCGACAGGTACCGGTTCGCGTCCCGGACGACGTCGAGCGCCTCGGTGATCGCGTTCTTGAACCGCGACCGCTCCAGCTCGGCGCCGACGGCGGCGAACGCGTTGCGGCTGCGTTCCATCAGCGCCCGGTCGGCGTCGGTCAGGTCGCCCGGCTCGGGGATCGCGCCGAAGTTCTTCGCGGCCATGTTCACCGACCGGTTGACCAGGTTGCCCCACGCGGCGACGAGCTCGTCGTTGTTGCGGCGGCGGAACTCCGACCAGGTGAAGTCGGTGTCCTGGTTCTCGGGTCCGGCGACCGCGACGTAATAGCGCAGGGCGTCCACGTCGTAGCGGTCGAGGAAGTCCTTCACGTAGATAACGATCTGGCGGGACGAGGAAAACTTCTTCCCCTCCATCGTCAGGAACTCGGACGACACCACCTCGGTCGGGACGTTCAGGGCGCCCAGCGACCCCGGGGTCCCGCCCTTGTCGCCCTGCCCGCTGTAGCCGAGCAGCATCGCGGGCCAGATCTCGGAGTGGAAGACGATGTTGTCCTTGCCCATGAAGTAGTACGACAGGGCGTCGGGGTCCTGCCACCAGCCGCGCCACAGGTCCGGGTCGCCCTGCCGCCGCGCCCACTCCACCGACGCCGAGAAGTAGCCGACGACCGCGTCGAACCACACGTACAGCTTCTTGGCGGGGTTGTCGCGCCACCCGTCCAGCGGGATCGGGACACCCCAGTCGAGGTCGCGGCTGATCGCGCGCGGCTGCAGGTCGTCCAGCAGGTTCAGCGAGAACTTCAGCACGTTCGGCCGCCACTGCCCCTGCTTGCCCCGCAGGTACTCGCCGAGGACGTCGGTGAACGCGGGGAGGTCGAGCATGAAGTGCTCGGTCTCGACGAACTTCGGCTTCTCGCCGTTGATGCGGCTCACCGGGTTGATCAGGTCGACCGGGTCGAGCTGGTTGCCGCAGTTGTCGCACTGGTCGCCGCGCGCGCCGTCGTACCCGCAGATCGGGCAGGTGCCCTCGATGTACCGGTCGGGCAGGGTCCGCCCGGTCGACGGGGAGATCGCCCCCATCGTCTGCGTCGGGAAGATGTACCCGTTGTCGTACAGGCCCTTGAAGATCTCCTGGACGACCGCGTAGTGGTTCGCCGTCGAGGTCCGGGTGAACAGGTCGTACGACATGCCGAGCCCGTGCAGGTCCTCGGCGATGACGCGGTTGTACCGGTCGGCGAGCTCCCTGGCGGTCACGCCCTCCTTGTCGGCCTGGACCTGGATCGGCGTGCCGTGCTCGTCGGTGCCGCTCACCATCAGGACCTTGTTGCCCGCCATCCGCTGGTAGCGGCTGAACATGTCGGCGGGCAGCGCGAATCCGGAGACGTGCCCGATGTGACGGGGCCCGTTGGCGTACGGCCAGGCGGGCGCGGTCAGAATGTGTCGGCTTGACGAGGACATGAAATCAAGGGTAGTCGCCGTGCGCCCTCGGGATCGCACGCTTACCCGCCCCCAGTAGCCTGGTTCGGCGTTGCCGCCGCAGGAACCGAGCGACCCGAAGGCAGAAACGGACATGCCCCAGACGACGACAGGCGAGGCCGACCACCGGACCGCGGGCGGCGCCGAACCGTCCCGCCGTCCCGCCGCCCGGCTCCTGTCCCGGGTCCGCCGCACCCGGCGCGTCGTGTGGCTCGCGCTGCTCGTGTCCGCGGCGGCCGTCGGCGTCCAGTACGTCCTGATGACGCCGCCGCTGTACTTCGACCCGCACTACGTGTGGCTCGCGGCCCGCTCGTGGCCCGACGTCCCGCTGACGCAGTGGCCGTTCGACGAGGTCCCCCACCAGGTCACCCGGCTCGGCCTCGTGCTGCCCGCGCGGCTGGTCATGACGGTCCTCGGGGACGGGCAGGCGGCGTACTTCGCCGTCGCGGCCCTGGGCGGGATCGCGTTCTTCACCGGCACGTACCTGGTCGTCCGCGCCCTGTTCGGGGACGTCGCGGGGCTCGCGTCCGCCGCGGTGCTGCTGGTGCACCCGTTCTTCACGCTGACGAACCCGTACGGGCAGGAGATCACCTGGTCGACGGGCGTGGTGCTGCCAGACATGCCGGGCGCCGGGCTGTTCGCGCTCGGGATGGCGGCGCTGGTCGTGGCGAGCCGGCGGGCCGGGCGCGTCCAGACCCGGTGGCTCGTCGCGGCCGGGCTGCTGATGGCGTCGGCGTTCCTCGTCCGCGAGTTCCTCGCGTTCCTGTTCCTCGCGATCCCCGTCTACCTGTGGCTGCTGCGGATCCCGTGGCGGCGCAACGTCACGGTCGGGCTCCCGATGCTCGGCGTGCTGGTCCTCAACCTCGTCCACAACCAGATCGTGTGGGGATCGCCGCTGGCGGGGCTGTCGTCGGCCGCCACGCACGGCGGCAAGTCCCGCGACTACGTGACGCGCGAGCTCGCGGCCCGCTCGTTCCTGCGGGCCATGCACGACTGGCACCCGCTCGGGACGGTCTTCATCGGGGCGCTCGCGCTGACGATCGTCGGCTGGGCCGTCACCCGCGACCGCCGGCTCGCGCTCGTCCTCGTCTGGTTCGGCGTCCTCGCAGTCCCCCTGACGGTCTGCGCGGGCGTCCTGGACCCGAACGACATCAAGCTCCGCGCGTGGCTCGTCCGGTACTGGTTCGCCGTCATGCCGGCGCTGCTCGCGGGCGGCTTCGGGTCCCTCGTCCTGCTGTACCGGGCGGTCCCCCGGGCGTGGGCCGCGCGCCTGCGCCTGCGCGTCGCGGCGCCCGTCCTCGCGATCGCGCTCGGCGCCGCGTACACGGCCGCCGCCGTCCAGGCCGTCCCCGGCCTGCCCCGCGACGAGGCGTGGGGCGAGCTGCGCGGCCACCTCGCCGCGCACGACGCCGACATCGACCTCATCGTCACCGACCGCCGTCTCGCCCAGACCCTCGTCTTCTACACGAAGGACGTGTGGGGGGACCGCACCTGGCACGGCGAGATCCGCGACTGGCCGCACTACTCGCCGCGGGTCCCGCGCACCGCCTACGAGGGCCCGCTCCTCTACACCCGCTGGCGGGGCATGGAGTCGCAGATCGGCTACGGCTGGGCGCCCTCGCCCGCCGAGGGCTGGACCCTCATGTGGAGGTCCTCCGACGGCGTCCTGGAACTCTGGAACCCGCCGCGCTGACCGGCCGGGGAGCCCGATCCCCCGGCGGTCGCGGGCCCTCGCGTGAGCGGGGGGTCAGCCGCGCGCCCAGGCGACCCAGTTGCCTTCGGGGGTGCGGCGGGTGTCGACGATCCTCCAGCCGGACGGGGCGCCGCCGGGCCAGGAGCCGGCGGCGGGGACGCCGCCGGGCCACGCGAGGACGATCATGTCGGCGTCCTGCGGCGGCGGGGTCCAGCGGGAGTCGAACAGGGTGCCGTCGCTCCACCAGGCCCAGTAGTAGTGCGAGAGCCGCATCGTCCAGGGGACGTTCCAGTCGACGGCGATCGTGTCCCGGGCGCGCAGGTCGACGCCGCTGCCGCGCAGGTCGGTCTCGGCGGTCTGCTCCGCGACGAGCGGGCGGGCGATGCGGTCGACCGCCGTGACCGTCATCGCGAGGGCGACGCCGGCGAGCAGCAGGGCGGCGAGGACGGCGGCGAGGACGGGCGCGTCCCGGCGGGGGCGGCGGCGGGGCGCCAGGACGGCGGCGGCCGCGGCGGCCAGGACCGCGAGGCCCGCGAGGGTGGCGCGCCAGAGGTGGAAGGAGTCCCAGTCCCAGGTGAGGAAGGACGTCTCGGGGAAGTCGTAGATCGTGAACGTGTACTCGCCGAGCAGGTCTCCCGCGTACCACTGGACGACGCACGCGGCGGCGGCCGTCAGCGCGGCGGCCGCCGCGACCGCCCGCGCGAGGGTCCGGCGGGGGGCGCGGAGCAGGACGGCGGCGCCCGCGATGAACAGGACCGGCGTCACGCACGCCAGGTAGCGCCCGTACACGTAGTTGCCGACGCGGTACTCGACGGGCAGCGCCGCGGACGTCGCGAGCGCGATGCCCGCGACCGTCGCGAGGACGGCGAGGGCGAGGACGCGCACCGGCACCGCGACGTCCCGCCGCAGGACCGCGTACCCGGCGGCGGCGAGGCCGATCGCGGCGACGCCGCCGGTCGCGACGGCCTGGTACCAGACCTGCCCGGTGGCGAGCGATACCGTCCAGCCCCACCCGTCGACGGTGGTGAGCCGCTCGGCGAGGTTGCCGCCGAGGTCGTTGTCGCCCGCCGGGTACAGGTGCGGGAGGACGACGAGGCGGTTCAGCATCGCCCCCGCGAGGGCCGCGGCCGCCGCGACCGCCCCGGCGAGGGTCGTCGCCCGCCACGAGCGGCGGCGCAGCAGCGCGCCCGCCAGCAGGACGACCGCGTGGACGACGAGGAGGATCGCGCCCCGGCTGTGCGCGGCGTACGCGAACCCGACGAGCAGCGACCCGCCTGTCCCGCAGAGGGCGAGCCGGACGGCCGCGCGTCGCCCCTCCGGATCGCGGGGGGCCGACAGCCACGCGTGCGCGAGCAGCAGCCAGCCGGCGACGACGACCGGCAGGATCGCGTCGGTGAGGACGAACAGGGAGTAGAACAGCACGCCCGGCAGCAGCGCGGTGACGTGCGCGAACAGGTAGGCGGGCCGCGCGGCGACCGACAGGCGGCGCAGCAGCAGGAACGCCAGCGGCAGCATCGACGCGCTGATCAGCGCGTTGATGACGAGCGCCCCCCGGTAGACGGACACGGGGTCGTCCGCCAGGAACGCGGGGAGCAGCAGGAGCGGGTACCCGGCGCGGTAGACGGTCCCGTAGGACATGTCCGCGTCGGGACCGCCGGTGAGGACGCGCGCGGCGAACAGGTAGCCGGACTCGTCGGGCGTCGCGACCGGCAGCGTCTGCCCGGACGCGAGCCACAGCCGGACACCGACCTGCGCGACCCAGCCGAGGACGAACGCGAGGGCCCAGCGGCGCCGCGCGCGGCGCGCCCGCTCGGCGTCCGGCGGGCCCGCGGCCCCGGACGGGCGGCGCGTGACTGTCAGCGCGCTCTCCGCGCTCATGGACGTCCCGTCCCCCGGCCGTCACCGGGCGGGGGTGTTTCGGCCGGAGAACGGCCGCTCGGGTGAGGAAGGTCCATGGCCGTCCCAGCCTGTCACAGTACGGGTGGGGGCACGGCCCCGGTCCGGGAAACGCTCGGCAAGTTCTCTGGCCGCGGTGAGCGGACGTTCAGGTCGCGCGGCCCGGCCGCGGCGGGACGGGCGTCGCCGCGGCGGGGCGGGCGTCAGCCGGACGTCTCGGTGTCCTCGTCCTCGGCCCCGTCGGCGGCGGCGGTGGCGGTGGCGGACGCGGTCGCGGCGGCCTTCGGCCCGGTCTCCCGCTCGGCGCGGCGGCGCTCCGCCTCGACCCGGTGCGCGGCGGCGTCGACGACGCCCTCGGCCTCCGCGGCGGCGTCCGTCATCGGCGGGTGCTGGCGGCGGCGGATGCCGAGGATGCTGATGAACGCGGTCCCGAACAGCGCCTGCAGGCTCATGACGAGCGCGGTCGCGGCGGGGACGACGATGCGCAGCGACTCGCGCGGGTCGAGTTCGCCGAAGTCGTTGACGCGCCAGTGCAGCAGCGACGCGACGAGGCCGGCGAGACCGGCGACGGCGAGCAGCCCGCTGACCATCAGGCCGCGTTCGAGGCTCCACCAGTTGATGAGGCGCTTGACCCGCCGGTCGTCCGGCAGGAAGCCCTCCTGCATCGCGTAGACCTTCGTGAGCAGCGCGAACACCACCGCCTGGAAGCCGATCACCATGGCGGCGCCCGCGCCGACGAGGGTGTCGACGTCGAAGGCGACGTCGCCGACCGTCACCGGACCGGTGGAGAGCGCGATCCCGGCGATCAGTCCGAGCGTCATAAAGACGAGACCGGGGATGAGGAAGAGCCAGCGGGGGCTGTAGAGGGTGAGGAAGCGCAGATGACGCCAACCGTCGCGCCAGGTGTTGAGGTGCGGGGCGCGGGTCCGGCCGTCCGGCGACAGGGTGGTCGGCACCTCGCGGATGTCGTAGCCCTGCAGGGTCGCCTTGACGACCATCTCGCTGGCGAACTCCATGCCGCCGGTCTGCAGGCCGAGCCGCATGATCGATTCCTTGTTGAAGGCGCGCAGCCCGCAGTGGAAGTCGCCGATCTTGCTGCGGAAGAACAGCCGCCCGATGAAGCTCAGCACCGGGTTGCCGAGGTAGCGGTGCAGCGGGGGCATGGCGCCGGGGGCGATGCCGCCCTTGAACCGGTTGCCCATGACGAGGTCGGCGCCGTCGCGCAGCTCGTCCAGGAACGGGCCGAGGGTGGTGAAGTCGTAGGAGTCGTCGGCGTCGCCCATCGCGACGTACCGGCCGCGCGCCGCGGCGATCCCGCCCATGAGCGCGTTGCCGTACCCCTTCTCGGCGACGGGGACGACGCGCGCCCCCGCGTCCCGGGCGAGCTGCTGGCTGCCGTCGGTGCTGCCGTTGTCGGCGATGACGACCTCGCCGTCGATGCCGTTCTCCTCGAGGAAGCCGACCGTCTTGCGGACGCAGGTCTCGATGGTCTCGGCTTCGTTCAGGCACGGCATCACTACGGAGAGTTCCACGTGATCTCCTTCGTTACCCCAGTGACCGTCTGCGGTGCGTTCGACTACCCTCTTGATTTCCCGCGCTCGGCCTTTGCGTTCATGCATGATGCCTGCCCGGGGGCGGGTCATGATGGCGGGTCTCACGAAGACCACCCGTATCGTGTTGCGCGTTCGCAACCGAACGACCCCCTCCGCCACGGTCGTGGGCGGCAGGCTAGGACGTCAAGCATACGGGCACGACGGCCGGGAAAGGGTGTGTCGGCTGTGACGCGCGGCGGAGACGGCCGTACGACCGGAGCGGGTGCCCGACGGCTAAGGGGAGGTACGCCAGTGGCGGGTCGAGCGCCGCGCGACACCGCACGGGACGATGCCGTGCGGGGCGACGAGCACGACCGCGAGGCGGGCGGGGGCGAGTCCGTGACCGGCGGAAACGGCGCCGGGCTGGCGGACGGCCGGCGGGCCGCGCCGGGCGTCGCGCGGGCGGGTTCGGCGGCCGGTCCGGGCGGCGACACGCCGAAGGGCGCGACGTCCGTCCTCGAACTGGAGGACGTTCGCGAAACCACCCTGGACGAGGCCGAGAAATCGCCGGAAAAAAACGCCGGCACGCCCGGCGCCGATGATTCGGCGCGTCCGAAACGGGGTTTCGGGCTGTGGCCGATGGTGCGCCGCCACCCCGTGTTCAGTGTGATCATTGTCATGGGGGCGCTGCTGCGCCTGACGGCGATGGCCGGCTACCGGCCGGTGATGTTCTTCAACGACAGCTTCGACTACCTGCACGTCGCGATGGAGCCGCACCCGCACCCGCTGCGGCCCGACGGCTACGGGTTCCTGCTCATCCTGCTGAAGCCGTTCCACAGCTTCGCGCTGGTGTCGGCCGTCCAGCACCTGATGGGCCTGGCGATGGGCGTGATGATCTACGCCCTGCTGCACCGCCGGTTCGGGCTGCCCGGCTGGGGCGCGGCGCTCGCCGCGGCGCCCGTCCTGCTCGACGCGTACCAGATCCAGCTCGAGCACCTCGTGCTGTCCGACACGATGTTCTCCTTCCTGGTGATGTCGGCGGTGACGCTGCTGCTGTGGCGGGACCGCCCGTCGTGGAAGATCGCGGCGGCGGTCGGGCTGATCGTCGGGTTCTCCTGGCTGACGCGGACGGTCGGGATGCCGGTCCTCATCGGCGTGCTGACGTACATGCTGATCCGGCGCAGCGGCTGGAAGGTCATGGCGGTCACGGCGGTCGCCTGCATGCTGCCCGTCCTGTCGTACATGACCTGGTACAAGGCCGAGACCGGCAAGTTCGCGATGACCGAGAGCACCGGGATCTTCCTGTACGCGCGGGTCTACAAGTTCGCCGACTGCCACGAGATCCCGGATCTGCCCGTCCGCCAGTACCCGCTGTGCACGGAGCCGGAGAACCGGCTGCCGAAGTCGCAGGACGGCATCTGGAACACGGCCTCGCCGCTGAACCGCTACCCCGGCCAGCGGTTCAGCCCGGAGAACAACGAGCTGGCGAACGACTACGCCAAGCGGGCCATCCTCGCCCAGCCGCTCGATTACACGAAGGTCGTCCTCGGCGACTTCTTCCGCGTGTTCCAGTGGGACCGGACCGTCTTCCCCGACCAGGCGACCTACGGTCAGTACGAGTTCTGGGACGACCGCGACGGCAACGCGCGCCCGCTGCCGAACTGGCGGATGGACGGCGACTCGGTCGCGGCCGCCGAGGCCAAGGAGTACGAGAACGGCAACGCCGAGACCCACGCGGTCGAGCCGTTCGCCGGGACGATCCGCGCCTACCAGGACGTCTTCTACCTGCGCGGCACGATGGTCGGCGGCATCCTGCTGATCGGCCTCGCCGGGCTGGTCCCGCTGTGGCGGCGCCTCGGCGGGCGCGCGTTCCTGCCGTGGACGCTCGCGACCGGCCTGCTGCTGGCGCCCGCCGCGACCGCCGAGTTCGACTACCGGTACGTCCTGCCCGCCGTGCCGCTCGCCGCGCTCGCCGCCGGGATGGCGTTCACGCCGGAGGTGCGCCGGGCCGTGCGCGGCCTCGGCCCGCGCCGCGCGTCCCGGACGCCGGCGCCCGACCGCCCGGAGCAGGCTGAGCGAGCCTAGGGCTCCGGGGGCCCCGGCACTACAGGTCCCGGCACTTGCAGGTCCCGGCACCACAAGTCCCGGCACCACAAGTTCCGGCACCACAGGTCCCGGCGCTTACAGCTCCCGGCACACAAATCCCGTCACTACGGGTTTGGACTACGGCCCCGGCCTTACCAGGCGTGGATGCGGCGCAGGTGGTAGACCAGCGCGACGTCCGCGTCGGGGCGGGCCTTGGGGACCTCGGCGGCCCGGGGGCGGGGGGCCGAGAGCGCCTTGACGTTCTGGCTCCGGCACTCGGGGCAGGCGCGGTCTCCGGCCCACGGCGTCGTGCACGGCTGGCCGTCGCGCTCGTAGGTCACGAGCTCGATGCCGTGGCCGTCGCCGAAGTGGCGGATGACGATCTGCTCGTCCCAGGTCGCCGCGCAGCACAGGCACGCGAACGTCCACACCTCGCGGCTCGACCATGCGTCTCGCACGGCCTTCACCCCCTCCGGGCGGCGACGCTTCACCATTTCCATGGTGACTCTCCCAGGACGCCGCCCCTAGGATGTCGTGCCCGAAATATCCAATTCTGGGGCGTTCCAGTAGGTGGCGATTACCTGCCGTCCGCGTTCAGGCCCGGCCGCCGCGGGCCCGCACGACGGCGTCGTACACGACCGCCCGCGGGACGCCGTTCTCCTTCGCGATCTCCGCGACCGCCCGGTTGCGGCGCGTCCCGGTGGCCTCGCGGGCGGCGACGGCGGCGGCCAGGTCGCCGGGGTCGGTCAGCCCGGCGGGCTCGGGGGCTCCCCCGACGACGACGGTGATCTCGCCGCGGACGCCGTCCCGGGCCCAGCCGGCGAGTTCGCCGAGGGGCCCGCGGCGGACCTCCTCGTAGGTCTTGGTGAGCTCCCGGCACACCGCGGCCGGACGGTCCGCGCCGAACGCCGCGGCCATCGCGTCGAGGGCCGCCGCGATCCGGTGCGTGGACTCGAAGAACACCATCGTGCGCGGCTCGTCGGCGAGCGCGGCGAACCGCCGGGCCCGCTCGCCGTCCTTGCGCGGCGGGAAGCCCTCGAAGCAGAACCGGTCGGTGGGCAGGCCGGACAGGACGAGGGCGGTGGTGACGGCGGACGGACCGGGCAGCACGGACATCGGGACGTCCGCGGCGACGGCCGCGCGGACCAGCCGGTAGCCGGGGTCGGACACCCCCGGCATCCCCGCGTCGGTGATGACCAGGACGTCCCGTCCGGCGAGGAGCTCGGCGAGCAGCTCGTCCGCGCGCGCCTTCTCGTTCTGGTCGAAGTACGACACGACGCGCCCGCGCACGTCGACGCCGAGGTCGCTCGCGAGGCGGCGCAGGCGCCGGGTGTCCTCGGCGGCGACCACGGGCGCGTCGGCGAGCGCCGCACGGAGCCGGGACGAGGCGTCCTCGGGCCGTCCGATCGGCGCGGCGGCGAGCAGCAGGGTTCCCGTCACGGCCCCATTGTCCCACCGGCCGCGTCCCATCGGCCCCGTCGCGGGTCGTCACGGGGCGTCTCGAGGCGTCTCGGGGCGTCCGGTCGCCTCGGCCGAGCCGATCACGGGCGCCCGTACGATGGTCGCCATGGCGACGACGGAACTGCGGCCCGCCCCGGCCCGCGCGGTCCGGCGGCGGACGTACTCCCTGCGGGAGTGGCTCGCCCCGGCGATCCCGGGCAGCGCGCCGCTGAGCTGGGTCGGCCCGCTGCTGATCACCGCGTTCGCGGGGGTCCTGCGCTTCTACCGGCTCGGCCAGCCCGACGCGATCGTCTTCGACGAGACGTACTACGCCAAGGACGCGCTCGCCCTGCTGAAGTTCGGCTGGGAGCACAACACCGTCGAGGACGCCGACAAGCTGCTCATCGTCGATCCGGACGCCGACATCTGGGCGAACGGCCCCGCGTTCGTCGCGCACCCACCGTTCGGCAAGTGGATGATCGCGATCGGCGAGTGGATGTTCGGCGCGACACCGGTCGGCTGGCGGTTCATGCCCGCACTGCTCGGCACGCTGTCGGTGCTGATCCTGTGCCGGGTGGCGCGCCGGATGACCGGGTCGACACTGCTGGGCTGCGCCGCCGGGCTCCTGCTCGCGGTGGACGGCCTGCACTTCGTGACGAGCCGCGCCGCGCTGCTGGACGTCTTCGTGATGTTCTGGATCCTCGCCGGGTTCGCGTGCCTGGTGAACGACCGCGACCGGTCGCGGCGCCTGCTCGCGGAGAAGATGCAGCAGGGGTATCCGTCTCCGTACGGGCCGTCCCTGCTGCACGCGTGGCGGTTCGGCGCGGGGATCTGCCTGGGCCTGGCGGTCGCGGTGAAGTGGACGGGCCTGTTCTACATCGCCTTCTTCGGGATCATGGTCGTGCTGTGGGACTACGGCGCCCGCCGCAAGGCAGGGGTCCAGAGGCCGATGGCGGGGGCGCTGCTGCTGGAGGCCGCGCCGGCGTTCGCGCAGCTCGTCTTGGTCGGCCTGGTGACCTACCTGGCGACGTGGTGGGGGTGGATCTTCCGGCCGGGCGGCTGGGGACGCGGCGAGGTCGCCTCGAACGTCCTGCTGCGCCCCTTCGAGGCGATACCGGACCTGTGGCACTACCACTCGGAGATCTTCGAGTTCCACACCGGGCTGAGCGCCGAGCACCCGTACCAGTCGTGGCCGTGGGGCTGGCCGATCCTGAAGCGCCCGGTGGCGTTCTTCTACACCGAGCCGCAGAACGCGTGCGGGGTCGGCGAGCGCTGCTCCCGCGAGATCCTCGGGATCGGGACGCCCGCGCTGTGGTGGGGCGCGCTCGCCGCGCTCGTCGCGCTGGTGTTCGTGTGGCTCATCCTGCGGGACTGGCGGGCCGGGGCGATCGTGGTCGGGTTCCTCGCCGGGTGGGTCTCCTGGTTCCCGTCGGCGCTCTCCGACCGGACGATGTTCCTGTTCTACGCGACGCCGCTGGTTCCGTTCATGGTGCTGGCGGTCGTCCTGGTCCTGGGCTACCTGATCGGCCCGGCGAGACCGCCGGGCGCCTCCGGCGGACCGTACGCCGACGTCGCGTACGCGTCGGCAGCGTACGGGGAAGGCTCGTACGAGGACGACTCGTACGCGGCCCGCCCGCACGAGATCGATCCACACGGGCACGATCCGCACGCGCACGACCCGCACGGGGCCGATCCGCAGGGCGCCGCCCCGCAGGGCGCCGCCCCGCAGGACGTCGATCCGCACAGCGCCGATCTGCACAGCGCCGATCTCCACAGCGCCGATCTCCACAAGGGCGGCGTGCACGCGTCCGTCCCGGACGAGCGTCCGGCGGTGGCGGGGCCGCGGCGGGTGGTCGGCGCGGCCGCCGCGGGCGCGTTCATCCTCGTGGTGCTGGCGAACTTCGCGTACTTCTATCCGATCCTGTCCGCCGAGACGATCCCGTACGAGGACTGGCACGCCCGTATCTGGTTCAGCAGCTGGGTCTAGCCCGCGACGGGCTCCGGGACCGCGGGGACGTCCGCGGGCCGCAGCGTCCGGACGCCCAGCAGGCAGATCGCGAGGGCGAGCGCGCCGCCGATCCCGGCGCCCGCGAACGCGCCGGGGACCCCGGCGAGGTCCTGGCCGAAGCCGGAGACCGCCGAGCCGAGCGCGCCGCCCGCGCCGACGGCGGCGACGACCCACGCGAACGCCTCGGTGACGGTGCCCGCCGGCGCGAGCCGGTCGACGAGCGAGAAGCTGCAGGCCAGCACGGGTGCGAGGAAGATGCCGCTGAGGAACGCCAGCACCGCCATGGCCGGCGCGGCGGGCGCGAGGACGAGCGGCGCGTACCCGATCGCGAGCGCGGCGAGCAGCCACGGCAGCCTGCGGTGCGGCTCGCCCGCCCACCGCCGGGCGCCGTAGACGAGCCCGCCGAGCAGCGCGCCGCCCGCCATGCAGGCGAGCAGGAGCCCGGACGCGGCGTCGCTGCCGTGCCGTTCGGCGTACGCGACGACGGCGACCGCGTAGACGCCGAGGGCGATGCCCGCGCAGGCGAGCGAGACCAGCAGGACGCGGAGTCCGGGCGAGCGCAGCGGCCCGGCCCAGTCGGCGGCGCGGGGTTCGCCGCGCCACCGGCGCGAGGGGCCGGAGAGCGCGACGACGAGCGTCCCGGCGATGCCGAGCGCGCCCGTCAGGACGAGCGCGGACTCGGTGTTGAGCGCGGCCGCCGCGACGACGAGCAGCGGCCCGACGGTGAAGAGGATCTCCTGCGCCGCCGCGTCGAGCGCGTAGGCGGCGTCGACCTGCTCCGGGCCGTCCAGGACGTCCGGCCAGAGCGCGCGCAGCCCGGCCTCCAGCGGCGGGGTCGCGAACCCGGCGAGGACGACCGCCGCGATCGACAACGGCAGCGGGTCGGCGCCGACGAGCGCGAGCAGCGCGAACCCGGCGGCGGACAGGCAGGCGGCGGGCAGCAGCACCCGGCCCTGCCCGTAGCGGTCCATGGCGCGCCCGAGGACGGGCTGGCCCGCGGCGGTCGCGAGCCCGAGGAGGGCCGAGAGCGTCCCCGCGAGCGGGTAGCCGCCGTCGTCGGCCCGTACGTGCAGCACCACCGCCAGCATCCCCATGCCGTTCGGCAACCGTCCCAGCAGCGTGCCCCCGAGCAGCCGCGCCGCGTGGCGCCGCCGCAGGAACTGGACATAGCCGCGCATTCGCGCCCCCGTCACCCCGTCATACGTAGTACCCGCCGGAGTCATACGTACCACCAAAGGGGACGCCGTCTCTAGTCTCCGCCGGGTTCGGATCCCGTCGCCCCGCCGCCGCCCGAAGATCCATAACGCAGGCCGTAGTCTGTTCTCTCGTTCCGCTCGCGCGCGACGAGGGAGGCCCAGTGCCGGCGACCAGCCGTCCCACCAGCAAGGACGTGGCTCAGGAGGCCGGCGTTTCGCAGTCCACCGTCTCGCTGGTGATGGGCGGGAAGTGGGCCGGGCGGGTCTCCCCCGCGACCGCGCGCGGCGTGCAGGAGGCCGCCGAACGGCTCGGATACCGGCCCAATCCGGCCGCCCGGAACCTGCGGCTGGGGACGACCCGTACCGTCCTGCTGATGGTGCCGACGCTGACGGCGCCGTTCTTCGGCCCCGTCTACACGGGCGCGGCGCGGGTCGCGACGAGCCACGGGTTCGGGGTCGTGGTGTCGACGTGGCCGGGCGAGGGCGCCGCGCCCGAGGGGCCGTTCGCCGCGCCGCACGAGACGATCGACGGGATCCTCGCGTCGTCGCTGGAGGCGGCCCGGTTCGGCGACGAGGCGCTCGCCGGGTTCGCGGGCACCCCGGCGGTGATGCTCGACAGCGGTCCGCAAGGCGACGTCCCGACGGTCGACTTCGGGGTCGCGGACGGCATGCGGGCGATCGCGCGGCACCTGGCGGCGCTCGGGCACCGCCGGTTCGGGCACGTGGCCGCGGGCCTCGACCAGTGGACGTTCCACGCGCGCGCGCAGGCCCTCGCGGACGTCGTCCGGGACGTGCCGGGGGGCTCGCTGCTGCGGGAGCGGTGCGAGATCGACGTGGCGTCGGCGAAGGACGCGGCGGGGCGGCTGCTGGCCCGGCGGGACCGGCCGAGCGTGCTGGTGTGCGACGACGACCTCATCGCGGCGGGCGCGTACAAGGCGGCGCGGGCGCGGGGGCTGGCGATCCCGGACGAGCTGTCGGTGACGGGATTCGACGACGTGCTGCTCGCGACGGCGCTGGAGCCGGAGCTGACGACCGTCCGGCTGCCCGCGGAGGAGCTGGGCGCGCAGGGCATGACGGCGCTGCTGGAGCTTCTCGCGGGGACACGCCCGCACCCGCGCGTTCTCCCGGGCAGGCTGGTCGTCCGGGGCTCCACCGCCCCACCCCACCAGGCGTGATATCCGAATACATATCGCTTTTCGTCCAATATCAATATTGGACACGACCACCATTCCTTTGATCTTCTCTGCGCATGCGAATTTCGACATTCCGATTCCGGAGCGCGACCGGCGCGGCCGCCCTGTCCCTCGCCGTCCTGACGGCGGGCGCCGGCTGCGGCGCGGCCGCCGGACCGGCCGGGCAGGCGGCGACCCGGCAGAGCGGCGTCTCCACGGTCACGACACCGCAGGCGGCGCCGTCCCAGGCAGAGGTGGGCAGGCGGCTCCACCGGCTGGAGGCGAAGCGGAACCTCCGCATCGGCGCCTACGCGATCGACCCCGAGACGGGCCGGTTCGTGTCCCACCGCGCCGACGAGCGCTTCCCGTACACGTCCACGTTCAAGGCGATCGCCTGCGGGGCGGCGCTGCAAAAGGCCCGGACGTCCGATCCGGGACTGATGGAGCGCGTCATCCACTACACCTCGGGCGACCTCGTCGAGTGGTCGCCCGTCACGAAGGACCACGTCGACACGGGCATGACCGTCTCGGCGCTGTGCCACGCGGCGATCACGCGCAGCGACAACACCGCCGGGAACCTGGTGATGAAGCAGCTCGGCGGCCCGGCCGGCCTCACCCGCTTCTTCCGGTCCCTCGGCGACGACGTCAGCCGCGCCGACCGCTGGGAGACCGATCTGAACGAATGGAAGCCGGGCGAGAGGCGCGACACGACCGTCCCGCGCACGTGGGCCGCGAACCTGCGGGCGCTGACGGTCGGGGACGTGCTCGTCCCGGCGGACCGCGCGCGGCTCATCGAATGGATGAAGGCCAACACGACCGGTGACAAGCGGATCCGCGCCGGGCTGCCCGACTCCTGGACGATCGGCGACAAGACCGGCAGCGGCGGCGTCTACGGCAACGCCAACGACATCGCGGTCGCGTGGCCCGACCCGGACGGCGCCCCGCTGGTCATGGTGATCCTGACGACCGCGAAGAAGAAGGACGCGGAGGCCGACGACGCGGCGGTCGCCGAGACCGCGGCGATCCTCGCGCGCGGCCTCGGCGAGAAGGTCTAGAAGGGCTACAGGCCCTTCAGGAACTTCGCCGCGACGGGGGCGGCGGCCTGGGCGCCCTCGCCGCCGCCCTCGACCACCACCGCGAACGCGACGTCCTCGCGGTAGCCGATGAACCAGGCGTGGGCGGGCGGGTTCTCGCCGGAACCGTACTCGGCGGTGCCCGTCTTGCCCGCCGTCCCGGCCGGGAAGTCGACGCCGGACGCGGTGCCCTCGCTGACGACCGCCGGCATCAGCGTGTGCAGGGCCTTCTTCACCGCGGGCTCCAGCTCGTGCGGCTCCTCGGGCTTCTTGCCGCCGGCGTCCAGGGCCTGCGGCGCCAGTTCCGCGTCGACCAGGCGGGGCGACCGCCACGTGCCGTCGGCGGCCGCGGCGGCGACGCTCGCCATGTTGAGGGGGCTGGTCAGCACCTTGCCCTGCCCGAAGGACGCGGACGCGAACGCGGTGTCGTCCGCGTTCTTCGGGAAGGACGCGCGGACGGCCGGGAGCCCGGCGATGATCGGCGCGTTGAAGCCGAACTGCTCGGCGACGTCCGTGAGCCGCTTCTCCCCCAGCTCGTCGACGGCGAGCCGCGCGAACGTCGTGTTGCACGAGTGCGCGAACGCCTCGCGGAACGGCACCGTCCCGAAGTCCTCGTACTGGTAGTTGTGGAACTCGCGGCCCCCGACGTTGGTGGTGGCCGGGCAGGCGACGCGGGAGTCGGCGGACACCCCGTCCGCGACGAGCGCGGCGGCGGTGACGACCTTGAACGTGGAGCCCGGCGGGTAGGTGCCCATCAGCGCGCGGTTGTAGCCGCCGGGCTTGTTCGCGACGGCGAGGATCTCCCCGGTGGACGGGCGCAGCGCGACCATCGACGCGGGCTTGGACACGCCCGACAGCGCCTCGCTCGCGGACGCCTGCATCACCGGGTCGATCGTCGTCTTCAGCGGCCGCCCGTCCTCGCCGCCGAACCGCTCCAGCGTCTTGACGACCTTCGCCTCGGCGCCGTCCCGGCCGCCGCCCTCGACGATCTGCACGGCGAGCGCGGGAGTGCCGGCGAGCCGCTTCTCGTACTGCCTCTGCAGGCCGCTCGTCCCGATCGAGTCGCCCTCCCGGTAGGGGGCGCCCATCTCCTTCGCGGCGTCGGCGGACGCGGCGCCGACCGTCCCGGCGAGCTGACGCGCCGACCCGGACCGGGAGGTGGTGAGGCTGCTGCCGTCCGCGGCGAGGACGTCGGCGCGGCGCGGGAACGCGCGGGCGGCGCGGAGGCTCTGCCCGTCCTCGAGTTCGGGATGCAGGAGCTTCGGCGACCAGCGGACGAGCCACTCGCCGTCCTGCTCGGTGAGGGGGAGCGGCCCGGTGTAGGACCAGACGCGGCCGCCGGACAGGGTGAGCTCGGCCTTGTACGAGCCCCCGGCGGCGCCGTCGTCCGGTTCGCCGACGGACTCGACCGTGTAGCTCTGCTTCGCGACCCCCAGGTCGTCGTGCATCCGGGTGAGGCGTTCGGTGAAGTCGGCGGGGGGCCGATAGGTGAGCGCCTTCATCGCCGCGTGGTCGCCGCCGCTCCAGGCGGCGAGGAAGTCCTCGGCGGCGGCCTCGGGGTCGTCTCCGTCGCGGAGGAACCACACCGCACCCGCCCCCGCGAGCACCACCACGACCGCGACCACGGCCGCGGCCAAGACTCGGGTTCGGCGCATCGTCACTCTCCTTCCCTGGCGACGAATGTATGCCGTCGCCGCTCGTGAACGCCCCAAGGACAGCAGCCGACCAGCGGAAAGTCCAAGATTGATATCGATGTCACAGAGATATACGGACTGATATCGTTGCCGGTCGTGAACGTCGTGGGGCATTTGCACTGCTTCGTCATCGTCGCCGAGGAACTGCACTTCGGTCACGCCGCGGAGCGGCTCGGCATGGCGCAGCCGCCGCTGAGCCAGCGGATCCAGCGGCTGGAGAAGGAACTCGGAGTGCGGCTGTTCGACCGGACGAGCCGGAAGGTGGAGCTCACGGCGGCCGGGCGGCTCCTGCTGGACGACGCCCGTGACATCCTCTCCCGCGTGGAACGCGTCTACGACCTCGCCGAACGGGCGCGGCTCGGGGAGATCGGCACCGTCCGGGCCGGGCTGCCCAGCGACCTCGGCGGCCCGCCCGTCGCCGCGCTGATCGCCGCCTTCCGGGAGCGCCGCCCCGACCTGCGCCTGGAACTGCGGGAGATCTCCACCGCCGAGCAGATCGGCGCGCTCGCCGACGGGACGCTCGACGCGGGCGTCGTCCGGCACCCCTGCGACGCCCGCGACCTGGAACTCGGCCCGCTGCTCGGCCAGCCCGTCGGGGTGCTGCTGCCGGCCGGCGCCGGCCTCGCGGACGCCGCCGAGGTGCACCTGTCCGACCTCGCCGGCCACGACCTCGTCACGTTCCCGCGCGACGAGGCGCCCGGCGCCCACGACGACCTCCTCGCCGGCTGCCGCCGGCACGGGTACGCGCCGCCCGCCGTCCACGAGGCCCGGCACCCGCAGTTCGCGCTCGGGCTCGTCCTCGCCGGGACGGCCGTCGCGCTCGTCCCCCGCACCGCCGACCCCGGCGGCGGCGCGGGCGGCGGCGCGGTGTGGCGGCCGCTGCACGGCGAGCCGCTGACCTGGCGGACGTCCTGCGCGTGGCGGCGCACCGCCGACCCCGAGCACGCCCGGGCGATCGCCGACTTCACCGCCGTCGCCACCGCGGTGCTGCGCCGCGAGGCCGGGATGGCGCCGCTGGACGCCGTGCCCGCCCCCGCCCGCCGCGTGCTGCGCCCGTCCTCGGGGTTCCTGGCGTGACCGGCGACGCGACCGCGCGGATCGAGGCGGCGTTCCGCGAGGCGGGGGTGACCGGGCACTGCCACGCCGTCGACGTCGACACCGGACGCGACATCGGCGTCCGCGCGAGCGAACCCGTGGTGCTGGCGTCGGTGTTCAAGGTGCCGCTGCTGGTGGCGTTCCACCGGCGCGTCGCGGCCGGGACGCTCGACCCGACCGAGCCGGCCGTGCTGCGGGCCGCGGACCGCACATCCGGCCCCACCGGCGTGTCCGCGCTGCTCGACGACGTGCGGATGTCGCTGCGCGACCTCGCCACCCTCATGATCACGGTGAGCGACAACGCGGCGGCGGACTTCCTGCTCGACCGGGTCGGGCTGGACGCGGTGAACGCCGCGGCCGCCGAGCTCGGCCTCCCCGGGACGTTCGTGTCCGGCAGCGGCCGCGAGATGCTCGACCTGCTGTTCGCCGACACGGGCGCGTCCACGTTCGGCGAGGTGTACGCGCGGCTCGAGGAGCCCGGCGTGCCCGCGCGCGTCCGCCCGCTGGACCCGCTGCGCACCAGCCGCAGCACTCCCCGGGAGATGACCCGGCTGCTGTCGCTCATCTGGCGGGACGAGGCGGCGCCGCCCGCCGAATGCGCCGCCATGCGCCGGATGTTCGCGCTCCAGGTGTGGCCGCACCGCCTCTCGTCCGGCTTCCCGTTCGAGGACGTGGTCGTCAGCGGCAAGACCGGGACGCTCCCGACCGTCCGCAACGAGGTGGGGGTCGTGGAGTACCCGGACGGCGGCCGGTACGCGGTCGCGGTGTTCACCCGGACGCCCGTCCCGCTGGCCGTCCACCCGCAGGGCGACGCCGTGATCGGCACGGCCGCCCGGATCGCGGTCGAGCACCTCCGCGGCCGCCCGGACGCCTGACCGGCGGGGGGCCGACCGGCGGGGGCGGGGACGTTCCGTGCGCCTGACCGAACGTGGCCGTCCCTATACCGTTCATCGGTTCGGCCGCTAATCCAGCACCCTCTCACTGAACATAGGCTGTACCTCTGCTTTGATCACTCTTGGGGAGACTGTGTTGCGGCTGCCGGAGCATCTCGAGCTACTGCTCACCGACGAGCCGGTTCTCGACGTCTACGCGCACGGTCCGTGGCGGGTGCCCGACGGGCTGTTCGAGGAGATCGCGGGCCGCATCGACGCGCTCGCCGCCGACCCGCGCGCCGCCGACCTGACCACCGACGAGCACAAGCTGCTGACGCTCCCCGCGTCGCTGGTCACCGCGGAGATCTTCGGGATCCTGGCGTTCCTGCCGGGCGGCGGGGCGATCAAGGCCGGGTCCCGGTCGCAGCTCCCGGAGCGGCTGCTGCACCGGCACCTGGTGAACCCCGGCCCGCTCAGCAACCGGATGGCCCGCTGGGACGCGCCCGGCGGCCGGTGGCGCCCGCCGGTGGACTGGCTGATCGAGGCGCCCGACCGCAAGCTCGCGATCGAGCTCGCGCGCGACTGCCTGGCCGTCCTGGAGGGCATCGAGCCGCTGGAGGAGCGCCGCCGGGCCCTGCTGCGGCTGTACGACGACCCGCCGCAGTGCGACGTGAACCTGCCGAAGATGGAGCTGCGGGAGCTGTGGCACCGGCACGCGGACGAGTCGATCCTGCGGGCCGTGCCCGAACTGCAGGGCCCCGTCGGCTACCTCGACTGGGTGTGCTCCGGGCTGCTGGCCGCCCACCGCACGCTCCTCGCGGCGGCCCCGCGGGACGAGACGCCCGAGGTGCACCTCGTCCACCTCCTGCTCCAGGGCAGCATGGAGCACGTCCCGGCGGAGCTCGCCGCCGCGCTCGGCGAGGACCGGTACCACGAGATCCTCGGCCGGTTCCCCGGCGAGCGGCGCGGGTTCAAGCCCGGCGCGTGGCAGGAGCGGACGCGGGCGTGGCTCGCGCAGGCGCTCGTCGCGGGCGCCGCGGACGCCTGCCGCGCCTGGCTCGACATGTCGATGCGGTTCATCGCGATCGTGCAGGGGCTCCCTGGCGACCCGTGGTTCCCGAAGGCGGAGTGGATCCCGGTCGGGCAGTTCCAGACGGACCTGCGGCGCCTGTTCGCGCCGCGCCGCCGCATCGTCAACCCGCTGACCGAGACGCTGAAGGAGTTCGCGCGGCCCGGCGAGGCCGCCCGTCCCCGGCGCGCGGACCTCGTCTCGACGCTCGTCGAGCAGCCCGAGGTGACGGCCGCGCTCGAGGAGCTGTCGCGCGGCACCGCGCCCGTCCGGCTGCTGCTGGCGGGCCCGGACGGCACCGGCAAGCGGGACGCCGCGCAGGAGCTCGGCCGGGCGCTCGCGCTGGGCCGCGACCCGCTGTGGCTGACCGACAACCTGTTCGCCGGGCAGCGTCTCGCCGACGCGGTCGCCCGGCTGCACGCGGACGCCCGCGAGTGCGCCGCCGACCGGCTGCTGATCATCGAGGGCCTGGACGAGATCCTCACCGACCCCGGCAACGGCGAGGCGCTGTCCGCCGAACTCCACCGGCTCCTGGCCGTCCACCCCGAGCTGAACCTGGTCGCGCTGTGCGACGCGGGCGGCGACGAGCGCATCCGGGAGATCAACCCGGCGCTGCCCCTCGGTTTCCGCATCGCGCGCACCCGCCCGTTCACCGCCGCGGGCCACGCCGAACTGTTCCGCCGCGCGCTCGTCCCGCACGGCGCCCGCGCCACCCGGCAGGCCGCCGACGCGGCGGGCGAGCTGCTCGCCGCCGCGCCGCCGATGCAGTCGCTGCGCAACGCGCGGCTGGCGCAGCACCTCGCGGCCGAGGTGGTCGCGGCGGTCCGCGCCCGCTCCGCCGGCGCCGAGCTCGTCGTCCGCAAGAGCGACGTCCCGGCGAGCCTGGACGCGTCCCGCACCACCGGCGACCCGCTCGCCGAACTGCGCGACCTCACCGGCCTCGACACGGTGAAGCACGAGATCGCGCTGCTCGTCGCGGGCACCGAGGCGGCGCGGATGCGCAGCGAGTCGGGCCTGCGGGTCACGCCCCCGACGCGGCACATGGTGTTCACCGGCAACCCCGGCACCGGCAAGACGATGGTGGCGCGGCTGCTCGGCCGCATCTACAAGCGGCTCGGCGTCCTGTCGTCGGGGCACCTGGTGGAGGCGTCCCGCGCCCACCTCGTCGGCGAGTACATCGGGCAGACGGCGCCGCGCACCCGCCGGCTCGTGGAACGCGCGATCGGCGGCGTCCTGTTCATCGACGAGGCGTACACGCTGACCCAGTCGCCGCTGAAGGGCGACTACGGGCACGAGGCCATCGCCGAACTGGTGAAGCTGATGGAGGACCACCGCGACGACCTCGTCGTCGTCGTGGCCGGATACCAGCAGGAGATGGCCGAGTTCCTCGCCGCGAACCCCGGCCTGGACTCCCGCTTCCCCAAGCAGATCCACTTCCCCGACTACAGCGACGACGAGCTCATCGCCGTGTTCGGGCAGCTCGCCGAGGCCGACGGCTTCCGGCTCGCCCCCGGCACCAAGGACGTCCTCCGCACGATGCTGCGGCGCGCACCGCGCGGACCGTCCTTCGGCAACGGCCGCCTCATGCGCAACCTCCTCGACGTCGCGGTCGCCAACCAGGCCGACCGGATCGCCACCGCCGCCCTCGGCGACGGCGACACCCCCACCACCACCCCGTCCCGGGACGAACTGGTCACCCTCACGTCCGACGACCTCCCGCCCCTCCTCGAGCACCCCGAAGAGTTCTACGGCCTTTACCTGTGAGCCCGCGGGAGAGCGTGTTCCCTGGTCGGCGGGGGCCGGGGATTGAAGGCGGGCTCTCGGGGGACGTGCCGTGGGGATATGGCACATCATGACGATCTCGGGCGGCTCGACGCTTACTGGCGAGCCGCGAACTACCTGTCGGCCGGTCAGATCTATCTGCTGGACAATCCGCTGCTGCGGGAGCCGCTGCGGCGGCGGCACATCAAGCCGCGGCTCCTCGGGCACTGGGGGACGACACCGGGGCTGAACTTCTGCTACGCGCACCTCAACCGGGTGATCCGGGACCGCGACCTCGACATGATGTACGTGATGGGCCCCGGGCACGGGGGGCCTGCGGCGGTCGCGAACGCGTGGCTGGAGGGCACCTACAGCGAGGTGTACCCGGACGTGTCGTTCGACGAGCGCGGGATGCGGCGGCTGTTCCGGCAGTTCTCCTTCCCGGGCGGCGTGCCGAGCCATGTGGCGCCGGAGACGCCCGGCTCGATCCACGAGGGCGGGGAGCTCGGGTACTCGCTCGCGCACGCGTTCGGCGCCGCGTTCGACAACCCGGACCTGATCGTGGCGTGCATCGTCGGGGACGGCGAGGCCGAGACGGGGCCGCTCGCGGCGAGCTGGCATTCGAACAAGTTCCTCGACCCGGTGCGGGACGGGGCGGTGCTGCCGATCCTGCACCTGAACGGGTACAAGATCGCGAACCCGGCGGTGCTGGCGCGGATACCCGACGAGGAGCTCGTCCAGCTCCTCGACGGGTACGGGTACCATCCGCTGCTGGTCGCCGGGGACGAGCCCGCGTCCATGCACCGGAAGATGGCCGCGGCGCTCGACCAGGCGCTCGACGAGATCGCCGACATCCAGCGCGCGGCGCGGGAGGACGGCGCGACGGAGCGGCGGCGGTGGCCGCTGATCGTGCTGCGGTCGCCCAAGGGGTGGACGGGCCCGAAGGAGGTCGACGGGAAACCGGTCGAGGGCACGTGGCGCTCGCATCAGGTGCCGCTCGCGGGTATGTGCGACGACCCGGCGCACCTGGAGCAGCTCGAACGGTGGCTGCGCTCGTACCGTCCGGAGGAGCTGTTCGACGACGACGGCCGTCCGGTCGCGGAGCTGCGCGAGCTGGCGCCCGCGGGCGACCGCAGGATGAGCGCGAACCCGCACGCCAACGGCGGCCTGCTGCTCAGGCCGCTCGTCCTGCCCGACTTCCGCGACTACGCGGTGCAGATCGGCAGGCCGGGCACGACGACCGCCGAGCCCACGCGCGTCCTCGGGACGTTCCTGCGCGACGTGATCCGCGCGAACCCGACGAACTTCCGGATCATGGGGCCGGACGAGACGGCGTCGAACCGGCTCGGGGACGTGTTCGAGGCGACCGACCGGGTGTTCCGCGGCGAGCGCCTCGCGACCGACGAGCACCAGGCGGCGCACGGCCGGGTGATGGAGGTGCTGAGCGAGCACCTGTGCCAGGGCTGGCTGGAGGGCTACCTCCTGACCGGCCGGCACGGCCTGTTCAACTCCTACGAGGCGTTCATCCACATCGTGGACGCCATGTTCAACCAGCACGCGAAGTGGCTGAAGGTGACGCGGCACCTGCCGTGGCGGCGGCCGATCGCGTCGCTGAACTACCTGCTGTCGTCCCACGTGTGGCGGCAGGACCACAACGGCTTCACCCATCAGGACCCCGGTTTCCTCGACGTCGTCATGAACAAGAAGCCGGAGATCGTCCGCGTGTACCTGCCGCCGGACGCGAACACGCTGCTGTCGGTCGGCGACCACTGCCTGCGGTCCCGCGACTACGTCAACGTGGTCGTCGCCGGGAAGCAGCCCGCACTGAACTGGCTGACGATGGACGAGGCCGTGGCGCACGCGGCGCGCGGCATCGGCATCTGGGAGTGGGCGTCCAGCGACGGCGGCGCCGACCCGGACGTCGTCATGGCGTGCGCCGGGGACGTGCCGACGCTGGAGACGCTCGCGGCCGTGGACGAGCTGCGGCAGACGTTCCCCGAGCTGCGGGTCCGCGTGGTGAACGTGGTCGACCTGATGCGGCTGCTGCCGCCGAGCGAGCACCCGCACGGGATGCCGGACGCCGAGTTCGACGCGCTGTTCACCACCGACAAGCCGATCATCTTCGCGTTCCACGGGTACCCGTACCTGATCCACCGGCTCGCCTACCGGCGGCACGGGCACCCGAACCTGCACGTCCGGGGCTATAAGGAGGAGGGCACCACCACGACGCCGTTCGACATGGTGATGCTGAACGACCTCGACCGGTTCCACCTGGTCATGGACGTCATCGACCGGGTGCCGTCGCTGGGCGGCCGGGTCGCGCACGTGCGGCAGCGGATGGCGGACAAGCGCCTGGCGTTGCGCGCGCACACCCGCGAGCACGGTGAGGACGCCGCCGAGATCCGCGAATGGACGTGGTCGTACTGATGCGCGTGCTGACGGTCAACCCCGGGTCGAGCAGCCTGAAGCTGAGCGTGCTCGACGACGATGACGCGCTCGTCGCCGAGGAGTCCGGCGCGCGGGAGGAACTGGCCGACCTCCTGGCGGAGCTGCCGCGCCCGGACGCCGCGGGGGTCCGGTTCGTCCACGGGGGCGCCGACTTCACCGGGCCCGTCCTGGTCGACGGGCCCGTCACCGAGCGGCTGCGCGAGCTGGCCGATCTGGCGCCGCTGCACCAGCCCGCGTCCCTGCACGCCCTCGCCGAGATCACCGGGACGCTTCCCGGCGTGCCCGCCGTGGCGTGCTTCGACACCGCGTTCCACGCCACCCTCCCGGACGAGGCCGCCACGTACGCGCTCCCCCGCCACTGGCGCGACCGGTTCGGCCTGCGGCGCTTCGGCTTCCACGGGCTCTCGTTCGCCTACGCCGTCCGCCGCGCCGGGGAGCTGCTCGGCGCCGACCCGGCGGTGCTGCGCATGGTCGTGTGCCATCTCGGGTCCGGGGCGTCGCTCGCCGCCGTCGCGGGCGGCCGCTCGGTCGACACCACGATGGGGTTCACGCCGCTGGAGGGGCTCGTCATGGCGTCCCGCGCGGGCAGCATCGACCCGGGCATCCCGCTGTGGCTGATGAAGCACGGCCTCACCCTGGACGAGGTCGGCGACGGCCTCGAACGGGACTCGGGCCTGCGGGGCCTCGCCGGGACGGGCGACATGCGCGAGCTCCGCCGGCTCGCCGAGGACCGCGACGTGCCCGCCCTCGCCGCGCTCGACGTGTACCACCACCGGCTCCGCGCCTGCGCCGCGGCGATGGCCGCGACGCTCGGCGGCCTGGACGTCCTGGTGTTCACCGGCGGCGTCGGCGAGCACGACCCGTCGATCCGGCTCCGCCTGGCCTCCGACCTGGCGTTCCTCGGTGTCGCCGTCGACCCCGACCGCAACGCCGGCGCCCGCGGGGACTCCGACGTCACCGCCGACGGCGCGTCCGTCCGGACGCTGGTGGTGGCCGCCCGGGAGGACCTGGAGATCGCCGCGGACGTCCGGCGGGTCCTCGCCCCGCGTTAGCGGGTCAGCTCCCGCCGCACGCGCACGGCGAGTTCGTCCCGGTGCGCCGGGGTGAGGTCGTCCCCGTCCGGAAGCCCGAGACGCCCGAACACGCGGGGGCCGCGCAGTTCCTCGGGGTGGTCGGGCATGCGCGGGATCACGTGGAAGTGGACGTGCGCGTACCCTTCGGCCTCCGCGAACTGGGCGACGTACGTCTTCGCGCAGCCCGTGACCGCGTGCAGCGCGCGGGACAGCCGGACCTGCCATGTCCCGAGGAGGGCGGCTTCGGCGTCGGTGAGGTCGGCGATCGCCGTCACGTGCCGGAGCGGGACGAGCACGAGCCAGCCGGGGGTGCCCGTCCCGAACGCATGGGCTACGCGCCAGTGGTCGTCGGACGCGGCGTGCTCGCGCGGGGGCAGTGCGAAGCGCTGGGCGTTGTGGTCACATGTCAGGCAGTTCACGGGAAGAACCTGGACGGCCGGTGCCGGGTCGCGCCCGCTCCCGGCACCGGCCGTCCCACGTCGCCGGCTCAGGCGTTACCGAGCTGGGCGTAGCCCTTCGACGCCGAGTAGGTGGTGAAGATCGCCGTGTTGCTGCCGGCCGGGGACGGGAGGCCCGACTGCCAGTCGACGATCCCGTTGAACCAGCCGAACGGGCCGCAGTTCGCCGACTTCGGCACCGCGAACGCGTTGTCGACGAAGGTCGTCTTGACGACCCACGGGTCGGTCGACACGTCGGTGGGCGGGCTGCCGGTGATCGGCTCGTTGGGCGGCGGCGGGTTCGTGGGCCCGAGTCCCAGGTCGAGGGTGATCGGGTCCTCGTCCGTGCCGATGGTGCAGGAGTCGCCCAGCAGCGGGTTCCGCACGCTGATCTTCATGCGCTGCCGCATGAGGACGTCGGGCTCGGGGCTGAGCTCCAGTTCGCCCGCGAGCTGCGGCTGCGCGTGGATCTGCATGATGGGCAGGAAGTCCGAGCCGGGGATGCCGAGGATGCCGCCCTCGACGCGGATGGGCTCGCTCTCCAGCGACTCGACGATCACCGTCTCCTCGAAGGTGACCGGGTCGTACCCGTTCGCGTAGACGATGGTGATCGGCTGGTGGATCTCCTGGTCGATCCCGCCCAGCGTCAGCCGCCCGCTCGTGATCTTCGCGACGGTGCACAGCCACAGGTTGGGGTCCGCGTTCGCGGGCAGTTCCGGGCACCCCTCGAAGCTGAACTCCGGGATCTCCTCATCGGCCGCCGCGGGCGCCGCCTGCGCGGCGAGGCCGGCCATGCCGACCACGGTCCCCAGGACCGCCGCGGCGGCCCGGCGAGCTGTCGTTCGTCTCATCTATTCTCCATCTTCGGTCGGGCGGGGGGCGGGCTCACAGCTCGGTGTAGGACTTCGCCGCCACGTACTGCTCGAAGATCGCGGTGTTCTTGCCGGCGGCCGAGGGCAGGCCCGCGATGAGGTTCACCATCCAGTTCGCGGAGTCGCCGATGCCGCAGTTGTCCGCGCCGGGGACGGAGAACGCGTTGTCGACCAGTGTGGTCTTGACGACCCACGGGTCGGTGGAGACGTCCACGGGCGGGCTGCCGCTGATCGGCTCGTTGGGCGGCGGCGGGTTCGTCGTCCCGACGGTCAGGTTCAGTTCGATCGGGTTGCTGTTGGTGCCGATCGTGCAGTTCCACCCGAGGAACGGGTTGCCGAGCCTGACCTTCAGGTCGAGCTGGACGTTGCCGTTGACGAGATCGAGGTCGACGGCCTCGGGCTTGGCGTAGACCGCGGAGAGGAACCGGTCCCCGAAGATCCCTTCCCGTACCTGCATCCACTCGGACTCGAAGCTCGCGAGGATGGCCGTCTCCTCGAAGGTGTCCGCGTCGAACCCGTTCGCGTAGACGAGCCTCATCGGTGTCTCGATGTTCTGTTCGAAGCTGCCGAACGAGAACTCGCCGCCGCTGACGACCACGGCGTTGCAGAGCCAGTACCCGGGCTCGGCGCCGGCGGGCAGTTCGGGGCAGTCCTCGTGGCTGAACTCGGGGATCTCCTCGGCGGCGGCGGGCGCGGCGAGGGCGGTGCCGGTCAGGACGGCGCCGAGGGCGACGGCGGCGACAGCGGCCACGCGGCGCAGCCGGAAGGGTGATCTCACAGCGATCTCCAGGGGGGTGGAGGGGGTCAGGGAGAATCGGCGCGGAGCGGGTTCGCCGGATGCGGGGGCGGCCGGCCCGGGGCGGGGTGGGATGACTCCGGGCCGGCCGCATCAGGATCGGACGCGGGTCACGCTGCCCGCGCGGTGCGGATCGGGATCAGGGGGCGATGGTCACGTCCGCGCCGGACGTGGTGACGATCTGGAAGGTCGCCGATGCGGAGGCCGAGCTCGGGCAGCCGCTGGTGCCGTTGATGAGCTGGAGCTGCTGGCCGGCCAGCCGGCCCTGCGAGTGCGGGTTGCCCGGAACCGGCTTGTTCGGGTTGTTGTGGTTGTACAGGTCGATCTGCAGCTGCTTCGTGCCGGTGAGGCCGTAGCTGCAGGTCTCCACCCGTCCGAGCGACGTGAGGTTCAGCGTCGCCTCGATGTTGACGGCCGGGTTGGGCGAGTTGATGTAGATGTACCCGTCCCGGTTGTTGGTGTGGGCCGAGTCGTAGGTGGCTCCGCCACCGGTGTAGGGCAGGCCGAAGGCCTCGATCTGGGTGGTGCCGCCCTTGTTGTTGGTGCAGTCCGGGTTGCCCGCGGTGGGCATGTCGGCGGCGTCGAGGGAGCCGTTGGTGCCGTCGGAGTCGACGGACGCCTGGAGCTCCGCGCTGGTGCAGGTGGTCTGGATCAGCCCGAGCGAGCTGACCCCCGTCAGGGTGACGTTGGACAGGTTCGTGCCGACGACGGTGCCGCTGAAGGGGGCACCGCCCGACTCGATGGTCGTGGCGCCGGCGGCGGTGGCACCGCCGAGGACGAGGGCGCCGGCGCCGAGAAGGGGCAGGGCGACTCTGGTCAGCTTCCGCATGATCCGGTCCTTTCGGTGGGGGTGGGGACGAATCCCTGCGGTTCACGCACCGAAACATAAACTGCGCCGTTTCTCAAGAACGCGTGCGTACCCGGACGGCGGCTGGGCCGTTTTCGGAAACGCTTTAAAAACGGGGCGACGGCGGCCGTTTAGGACCCTCGCCCACCATCGCTGAGCGATGAGCCAGTCACCGATGGCAAGAACATCCCGGTAGTTGTGACTCAGGTCACCGGCGATGACGCACGGTGCGTGGCGCTTTGCGGACGCGGAGGGATGTCCGCATGCGGCCACGAACCCGTGCGCCCTCCGGCGCGTCCCATGATGACCATGTGGTCAGTGGGGTGTCCGCGGGAGCGCCGGGATCGCGTACATGCGGACGAGCCCGCGCCGCACGGCGGGCAGCGCGTGCGCCTCGCCGCGGCTGATCCGGCTGTAGAGCACCTCGTGGACGCCGCCGACGATGACCTCGGCGGCCAGCTCCGGCTCGGGGAAGTCGGGGTACATCGCCAGCAGGTGCTCGACCACGATCGTGCTGAAGTGCTGCTTGATCCGGTCCCTGCGGGCCACCGCCTCCGGCCCGGCCGCCAGCACCTCGACCACGCCCATGCGGGCGGCCAGCGGCTCGGCGGCGAGGAGCTCCAGCAGCGCGCCGAGGCCCGCGCGCAGCCGGGCGTCCGGCTCCCGCCGTCCCGCCGCGGCGTCGTCGAAGGCCGCGAGCATCCGCGCCGCGATCGAGTCGAACGCGGCGAAGAACGCCTCCTCCTTGTTCCGGAAGTGCTCGTAGAACGTCTTCTTGGAGATCGCGGACGCGCCGACGATGGCGTCGATCGTGAGCTGCGCGTAGCCCTTGCCGCCGACGATCTCGGTCACCGCGCGCAGAATGCGGGCGCGCTGGTTGCTGGCGACGTAATCGCGGGACAACCGGTGCCGGCCGGACGGCAGCTTCGCCGCCTCACCGCCCGCCGTCGCGCGCGCCGGGCCGCCCCGGTCCCCCCGATCGCCGTGTCCCATGATCCGCCCATCGCGTTCGGTAACGCTCCTGACGGCCGATTCTACGGCGCACCCCCCGAAGTGGGCCTTGTCACGACTGCACGGAGTCGACGGCGGGGCCGCTCAGCATCGACACAACCGGGTTCGGCTCGCGGGCGCGCAGCACCGCCTCCCTCACGGCGGTCGTGCGGCGGGCGCGCCACCGGTACGCGGCCTGCCGGTGGAACCGCGTGATGTGGGCGGCGGCCGGCCGCGACCGGCCGGACAGCCCGTACCCGTGCCGCTGGAGCCGCGAGGCGAGGACGTGCTCGACCAGGTCGGCCTCCCAGTCCTCCAGCCGCGTCGCCCACGCGCCGACCACCGCCGGGTTCGGCGCCTCGTGGGTGCGCAGGTGCCACCTGCGCTCGCGCGGGACGGTCTCGCGCGCGTGGTGCTGCGGCTCGGCCATCGCCGGGTCGTACTCCTCGCCGAGGAACGCGCACAGCCGCGTCAGTTCCCGCTCGGGGTCCTCGACGAGGTCCTCGTACCGGAACTCGTAGAAGGTGTCCGGGCCGAGCCGGGCGCCGAGCCGGCGGCCGATGTCGACGGCGTCCCGCCAGGTCAGCGTGGCCGAGAACAGGTCGCCGTCGTACCACGGCATCCGGTTCAGGGAGCTGACGGCGTCCCGGCCGTCGCGGATGAGATGGACGAACTGCGCGTCGGGGAACATCCGCCGCAGGGCGTCGACCCGGCGGATGTAGCTCGGCCGCTTGTCGCCCCAGCGCGGCTTGCCGTGCTCGCGGGCGTACGCGCGGAACACCGTCGCGATCGCCGACCCGAGCGTGGGCGGCGCGGCGGCGATCTCCTCGATCGTCGCGTCCGGGTCGAGCTTCAGCGCCTTGAACTTCGTCGTCCTCCCCTTGGCGATCCACGCGCCGAGCGCCCGGCGGTTCTCCTCCCGTTCGAGGTCGCCGAAGTCATGTCGGGCGTCGTAGGCGACGTGGACGAACCTCGTCTCGGAGGGCAGCGCGATCCGCCGGTGGCAGTGCAGCATCTGCTGCAGCAGCGTCGTGCCCGAACGCGGGCATCCGACGATGAAGATCGGCCGGTGGGACGGAGTCGTCATGCCCGGCCAAGTTACGCCGCGGACCTGAGCCGGAGGTCCAACGAACCTCAAAGTTGCCTGAAAGTCTCCTCGACCGAGCGCGAGGACCGCCGCACGCTGCGTGACCGGACGTATTTATTTCTTGCCTCGCGGTAACTAATGCGCTAATCTAACTATTGGTGTGCCGGGAAGCCTGGTCGGCGAGACGATGACGGTCTTGCGATCAGGAGACATATGACCCGGCACTTTTTCATGTGCGCAGCCCCGCCGCCGGCCGACTTCGCCGGCCTGTGCGTCGCCGCACTCGCCACCGCGTTCCCGGATAGCTGAGCCGCTAACCCCGCATTCGTGTTCACCTGACCGGACGTCCATTCGGGCGCTCCGACGGTCCACCTATGTCTCAAGGCGGAAGCGTGCTTTCTCATGGGCGAATTCTTTGATGTCGCGCTCGGTTTCCCGACGGCGCTGTTCAGCTTCGCGCTGCTCGTCGTCGCCGGCTACTGGGCGCTGGTACTGGCGGGCGGCCTGGACCTCGACGTCCTCGACGGCGACGGCGACGGGGACGGCGGGGACGGCGGGCTGCTCGCCGCGGCGGGCCTCGGCGGGGTGCCGGCCACCGTGGCGCTGTCCCTGCTGATCGCCTTCACCTGGTTCACGAGCCTGGCCGGTGCGGCGTCGTCCGAGGCCACGGCCCTGCGGGCGCTGGTGCTGCCCGCGTCCCTCGCGGTCGGCTGGGTCGCCGCGCGCGCGGCCGTCCTGCCGCTGCGCCGGCTGTTCCGGGACGCTCCGGGGACGTCGCTGCGCGAGTTCGTCGGCCTGCCATGCGTCATCCGGACGGGACGCGTGGGCCCGGACTTCGGGCAGGCGGAGGTGACGGCGCCCGACGGCTCCACCGCGCTCGTCCAGGTGCGGCGGCCCGCCGCGGACGTGCCCGTGGCGGGGCCCGCGGAAAGCACCGCGCTCACCGCGGGAAGCACCGCGCTGATCTTCGATTACGACGCTGCCGGACAGTTCTTCTGGGTCATGCCGCACGATTCCGTGCTCGATCCACCGGCCCTCTGAAATCCCCCGCACCCTCATTTCCCCCACCCGAGAGGGATCCCTGATGGATGCCATCACGATCGGGGCGGGCGCGCTCATCGCGCTGCTCCTGCTCATCGCACTCGCCGTGCTGTTCCTGGTCACCCGGCTGTTCCGCAAGGTCGACCAGGGCCGCGCACTGATCATTTCCAAGCTGCGCAAGGTGGACGTCACGTTCACCGGCGCGGTCGTTCTCCCGGTCCTGCACAAGGCAGAACTGATGGACATCTCGGTGAAGACCATCGAGATCGAGCGGACCGGGCGGGACGGCCTGATCTGCAAGGACAACATCCGCGCGGACATCCGCATCACGTTCTTCGTCCGCGTGAACAAGACGGTCGAGGACGTCATCAAGGTCGCGCAGGCGATCGGGACGGAACGGGCGAGCAGCCAGGAGACGCTGCAGGAGCTGTTCGCCGCGAAGTTCTCCGAGGCGCTGAAGACCGTCGGCAAGCACCTCGACTTCGCCGACCTCTACGTTCGCCGCAACGAGTTCCGCGACCACATCATCCAGGTGATCGGCACCGACCTGAACGGCTACAGCCTCGAGGACGCCGCCATCGACTACCTGGAGCAGACGCCGCTCCTGTCGCTGGACAAGTCGAACATCCTGGACGCCCAGGGCATCCGCAAGATCACCGAGCTGACGGCGATCGAGCACGTCCGCACCAACGAGCACGCCCGCCACGAGGAGAAGGAGATCACCCGCCAGAACGTGGAGGCGCGCGAGGCGATCCTGGAGCTGGAGCGCCGCCGGACGGACGCCGAGCTGCGGCAGGAGCGCGAGATCGAGACCGTCCGGGCGCGGGAGCAGGCGGAGATCGAGCGGGTCAAGGCCGAGGAGCGGCTGCGGGCGCAGACCGCGCACATCCGGACCGACGAGCAGCTCGGCGTCCAGCACGAGAACCGGGACCGGGAGGTCGCGGTCGCCGCGAAGAACAAGGAGCGGGTGCTCGCGATCGAGAGCGAGCGGATCGAGAAGGACCGGCTGCTGGAGGTCATCGCCCGCGAGCGCGAGACCGAGCTGACCCGCATCGCCGCCGACAAGGAGGTCGAGGGCGAGAAGCGGGAGATCGCGAACGTGGTGCGGGAGCGGATCGCGGTCGAGCGGACGGTCGCCGAGCAGGAGGAGGAGATCAAGCGGCTGCGCGCGGTCGAGGAGGCCGAGCGGGCGCGGCAGGCGATCGTCATCCGGGCGGAGGCCGAGGCGCAGGAGAACCTCGTCAAGGACATCAAGGCGGCCGAGGCCGCGGAGGCGGCGGCGCAGCACCGGGCCCGCGAGGAGCTGGTGCTGGCCGAGACGCGGCAGCAGACCGCCGAGCTGGACGCCCGCGCGAAGATTCGGCTGGCCGAGGGGCTGCAGGCGGAGGCCGCCGCGGCGGGCCTCGCCGAGGTGCGGGTCCGCGACGCCGACGCCGAGGTCATCGAGAAGGCGGGACGCGCCGAGGCGGTCGTCGCCCGCGAGCGCGCGGCGGTCGAGGCGGAGCGGATCCGGGAGAGCCTCAAGGCCGAGGCGGAGGGCCTCACCGAGAAGGCCGGCGCGATGGCGGCGCTCGACGACGTCACCCGCAAGCACGAGGAGTACCGGCTGCGGCTGGAGACCGAGAAGGAGGTCCGGCTCGCCGGCCTGGACGTGCAGCGGCAGGTCGCCGAGGCGCAGGCCGCGGTGCTCGCGACCGGGCTGGAGGGCGCCGACATCAGCATCGTCGGCGGCGAGACCGCCTTCTTCGACCGGGTCGTCGGGTCGATCGCGCTGGGCAAGAGCGTGGACGGCTTCGTGGCGAACTCCGAGGTGGCGCGGTCGGTCGCCGGCCCGTGGCTCGACGGGACGGGCAGCCCGGTCGACGACCTCGCCCGGGTCCTGGGGTCGCTCGGCGCGGACGGCGTCCGCGACGTGACGCTGTCGGCGCTGCTCATGCGGCTGATCGCGGCGGGCGGCCCGCAGGCCGCCGGGCTGACCGACCTGCTCGACGCGGCGCGCCGCCTCGGCGTCGCGGACGCACCGCTGGCGGCGCCGAGCGCGAACGGAACGGACCTGACGGTCCCGGCCTGACGGCCGGGCCGACGGTCACGGCGGGCCCGCCCCGGTACAGGGGCCCGGGGCGGGCCCGCCGCACTCGACGAGGGGAAGGGGACGCGTGAGCGAGGACGAGACCGCGACCGGCGGAACGACGATCGACCACGGGACGTACGAGGTGCTGCGCGCCCGGCTCGCCGAGCACGCGGGCGAGCTGGCGCGGCGCGCGGAGGCGCTGAACGCCCGGCGGCTGGAGGTCTTCGGCGGGGGCGGCCTGCGGCTCGCGGGCACCGAGCGGATCCGCACGCCCGCCGCCCGGGTGCCGCGCGACGTCGTCGCGCTCGGCGGGACGCTGCTGCTCGGCGGCGCGCCCGCGCCCGGGGTGCGGGGCGGGACCGAACCCGAGGACGTCTTCTCCCTGCACACCGTCGTGCACGGCGGTGACGGCGGCGCGGCCCCGGGGTTCGCCGAGTCCGGCGCCGCCCCGGGGCTGCTCGACGATCCGCGATTCCGCCGCGACTTCGCCGACATGTACCGGTACTACCGGCAGGCGCGGCTGCTGCGGCTGCGGCTCCTCGACGGCCGTCTCCTCGCGGTGTTCCAGACGGGGCCGCGGCTGTCCGACCTGCGCGTCCTGCGCTGGCGGGTCGCCCCGGACGGCGCGGTCGCCTACGAGGACAACCACGGCGAGCGCGACGACCGGTCCCCGCCCGCGCACGACCCGTCGAAGGAGATCGACTGGATCGAGGCGACCCGTGACGACCACGTCCCGGGGGGACGGCGCCCGCACATCGCGATCCGGGACGCGCTGCACGTGTCGACGGTCGGCGGCTCCCTCACCGTCGCGACGCCCGACGGCGCCGAGGTGTTCGCCGAGCCGGTGGACGAGCCGCTGCAGAGCCTCGCGGACGCGGACGTCCTGCACGCCCGCGTCGGCGCGCTGGTCCTGCTGCGGGTCCGCCCGTACAACGAGACGGCGTGGCGGCACCTGGTGTTCAACACCCGCACGCACGACACCGTCCGGCTCGACGGGCTGGAGCGGGCGTGCCGCCGCCTGCCCGGCGACGACGGCGTGGTGTTCCCGGGCGGTTTCCTGCTCGACACCGGCACCGTCAAGACGTTCGACACCGACGTGGCGGGCCTGGAGTACGAGCGGACGATCGTCTCCCCGAACGGCGAGGACGTCGTCTACGCGTTCCATTCGCGCGCCGACGGCCGCACGCTGCTGCTGCCGTACAACGTGATCCGCAAGGAGGTGGCGACGCCGATCGGCTGCCGCGGGTACGCGCTGTTCGACGACGGGACGCTGGTGGTGCTGCGGGCGGCGTCCGGCGAACCGGCGCGCGTCCACCCGGTGCAGGTGTGGCGGACGCCGCTCGTCTCCGACGACCACGCCGCGGCGCAGCCCGTCGGGACGGGCCCGCTGGAGCGCGTCGGGAACGCCGATCTGGTGCGGGGGATCTCCGAGTGCCTCACGGTGGTGCGGATGGTGGGCGAGATGTCCCCGTCCGCCGCGGTGTTCGAGGCGCTCATCGCGGCCTGCACCCGGGCCGCCGACCTGCACCACTGGTTCGCCGACCCCGACCTGGACGCGCTCGCCGATCCGCTCGCGGACGTCCGCGCGGCGGCCGTCCAGGTGCTGGACGAGTACGAGAACGTGCGGGCGCTGACGGCGGAGGCCGACGCCGCCGTCGCCGAGGCGGACGACCGGGTGCGGGCGCTGCTGCGCCGGGTGGAGGCCGAACCGCCCGCGACGGCGGACGGCTGGGTGGCGCGGCTCGCCGAGCTGCGGCGCGTGCAGGGCCGCCTGGAGTCGCTGCGCGAACTCCGGTACGCCGACGCCGGGCGGATCGACGAGCTCGCCGCGGCGGCGTCCGGCGGGCTGCACGAGACCGGGCGCGGCGCCGTCGCGTTCCTCCGGCGGGAGGACGCGTTCACCGGCTACCACGCGGAGGTGGAGCGGATCGCCGCGGCCGCGGGCGGCATCGCGACCGCCGCGGAGGCCGCGCCGCTCGCCGACCTGCTGGACGCGCAGCACGAGGGCCTCGACGTCGTCACGGAGGTCGTCGGCGACCTCGACGTCGCCGACGCGACCGCCCGCACCGCGATCCTGGAGCGGGTCGGCGAGGTCCTCGGCGGGCTGAACCGGGCCCGCGCCGTGCTGGACGGCCGACGCCGCGACCTGCTGGCCCGCGAGGGCCGCGCCGCGTTCGCCGCCGAGCTGGCGCTCCTCGACCAGACGGTCGCGAGCGCGCTGTCCGCCGCGTCGACGCCCGAGTCCTGCGACGACCAGCTCGGCAGGCTGCTGCTGCGCCTGGAGTCCCTGCAGGCGCGCTTCGCCGACCTCGACGACTTCCTCGCCGACCTGGAGACGAAGCGCACCGAGGTCTACGAGGCGTTCTCGTCCCGCAAGCAGGTGCTCCTGGACGAGCGTGCGCGCCGCACCGACCGGCTCGTCTCGTCCGCCGACCGGATCCTCGCGGGGGTCCGCCGCCGCGCCGCGACGCTGCCGTCGCCGGACGAGGTCGGCGCGTACTTCGCGGCCGACCCGATGGTCGCGCGCCTCCGGGCGATCGCCGACGAGCTGCGCGAGCTGGACGACGCGGTGCGCGCGGAGGAGATCGAGGGGCGCGTCAGGTCGTCCCGCCAGGAGGCCGGGCGGGCGCTGCGCGACCGCCTCGACCTGTACGACGGCGACACGATCCGGCTCGGCCGCCACCGGTTCGCCGTCAACACGCGCCCGATCGAGCTGACGCTCGTCCCGCACGACGGCGGCCTCGCGTACGCGATCACCGGGACCGGTTACCGCCGCCCGGTCGACGACCCGGTGCTCGCGGATCCCGAACTGCGCGGCCAGACGCTCGTCTCCGAAACGCCCGGCATGTACCGGGCCGAGTACCTGGCGACGTCCCTGCTCGCCGAGAGGGACGCCGCCGAGCTGCGCGCGGCGGCCGCGTCCGGCGGGCTCCTCGACCTCGTCCGGGCGGCCGCCGCCGACCGCTACGACGAGGGCTACGAGCGCGGCGTCCACGACCACGACGCCGCCGCGATCCTCGCCGCGCTGCTGCGCCTGCACGCCGACGCGGGCCTGCTGCGCTACCCGTCCCGCGCCCGCGCGAACGCCCGCCTGTTCTGGGCGCACACCCCGGACGCGTCCGGCTGGGCGACCCGCGCGCGCTCGCTGGTCCGCGCGCGCGACGCGTTCGGCCGCGACACCGTCACCGGCCTCGTGGACGAGCTGGCGCCGGCCGTCGCGGAGTTCGCCGGGCGGCTCGGGCTGCCCGACGATCCGCTCGCCGCCGAGTACCTGGTGGAGGAACTGGCGACGGCCCCGGACGGCTTCGTCACGAGCCCGGGCGCCCGGGAGCTGCTCAAGGCGTTCGGCGAGACGCACCGCGCCGCGCTCGACGCCGACCTGGCCGCCCTCGACGACCTGCGCGCCCGCGTGCAGGTCGCCGCCGCGTGGCTCGGCGCGTCCGTCCCCGGCGACGACCCCGACCTGCCGGAGGCCGTCGCGGCGCTGCTCTGCGACGTCCCGTCCTACGACTCGCCGGCGGCGCTCACCGCCGCCGTCGAGGACCTCGTGGGCGCGCACCCGCGCATCACCGGCCGCCGCCTCGACCTGCGGCTCGACGAGATCCTCACCCGCGCGCACCGGTTCCGCACGCGGCGCGTCCCGGCGTTCCGGGAGCACCAGCGGCGCCGGGCCGAGCTGCTGGCCGCGGAGGAGAGGCGGCTCGGCGTCGCCGAACTGCGGCCGCGCACGATGAGCGCGTTCGTCCGCAACGGCCTCGTCGACGAGGTGTACCTGCCGCTGATCGGCGACAACCTCGCCAAGCAGCTCGGCGCCGCCGGGGACGGCGAGCGCACCGACCGGATGGGGCTGCTGCTGCTGATCTCCCCGCCCGGCTACGGCAAGACGACGCTCATGGAGTACGTCGCCGACCGGCTCGGCCTCGCCCTCGTCAAGGTCGACGGCCCGGCGCTCGGCCACGACGTCACCTCGCTCGATCCCGCGCAGGCGCCGAACGCCGCCGCCCGCCGCGAGCTCGAGAGGATCCACTTCGCGTTCGGCATGGGCGACAACGTGCTGCTCTACCTGGACGACGTCCAGCACACCTCGCCCGAGTTCCTGCAGAAGTTCATCCCGCTCTGCGACGCCCAGCGCCGCGTCGAGGGCCACGACCTGCGCGGCAAGCGGTTCGCGATCTGCATGGCCGGGAACCCCTACACCGAGTCGGGCACCCGGTTCCGCATCCCCGACATGCTCGCCAACCGCGCCGACGTGTGGAACCTCGGCGACGTCCTGTCCGGGAAGGACGACCTGTTCGCGCTCAGCTACATCGAGAACGCGCTCACCTCGAACCCCGTCCTCGCGCCGCTGACGGCGCACGGCCGCGCCGACGTCGAGCTGCTCGTGCGGCTCGCGGCCGGCGACCCCGCGGCGCGTCCCGACCGGCTCTCGCACCCGTACTCGCAGGCCGAACTCGACCAGGTCCTCGCGGTCCTGCGGCTCCTCGCGGCCGCGCAGCGCGTCGTCCTGGCGGTGAACCGCGCGTACATCGCGTCGGCGGCGCAGGACGACGCGTCCCGCACCGAGCCCCCGTTCCGGCTCCAGGGCTCGTACCGCGACATGAACAAGCTCGCCGAACGCATCGTCCCGGTGATGAACGAAGCCGAACTGGACGCCGCGATCGACGACCACTACCGGGCCGAGGCGCAGACGCTCACGTCCGACGCGGAGGCGAACCTGCTGAAGCTCGCCGAACTGCGGGGCACCCTCACCCCCGCGGAGGCCGCACGCTGGGCGGAGGTCAAGGAGGCGTACCGCCGGTCCCGCACCCTCGACTCCGAGGACCCGACGGTCGGCGCTCTCCTGCACCTCGCCGACCAGGTCAAGGCCCTGCGGCCGGGCCGCCCGGACGGCTACGGCTTGCGCGCCACTCCCCCGGCGCAGGACACCTCCGGCGGCTCAGGCCACGGGCCGGGCTCGGGACGCCACCGCGTCACCGGGACCACGCCGGGCTCCACCGGCTCCAGCCCCTCGAAGTAGCCCGCGATCTGCTCGGGGGTGCGCGGCGTGTAGGGGACGCCGCGGCTGCGGCTGTTGTGCCGCTCCAGGGACTCGACGTACGCGGGGTCGGCGGTGCTGCCGTCATAGGCCGCCAGGTAGCTGCCCGGCGGCAGCGCCGCCGTCAGCCGCCGCACGACCGACCGCGCCTCGTCGTAGTCCTCGATGAGGCCGAGAATGCCCATCAGCATGAGGGCGACGGGCCGGTCGAAGTCGAGGGTCCGGGCGGCCGCGGCGAGGATGGCGGCGGGGTCGCGGACGTCCGCCTCGATGTAGTCGGTCGCCCCCTCCGGGCTGCTCCTCAGCAGCGTCTTGGCGTGGACGAGCACCAGCGGATCGTTGTCGACGTAGACGATCCGGGACGACGGCGCGAGCCGCTGGGCGACCTCGTGGGTGTTGTCCATGCAGGGCAGCCCGGTGCCGATGTCGAGGAACTGCCGGATCCCCGCCTCGCCCGCCAGGTACCGCACCACCCGCGTGAGCATGTGCCGCGAATGCCGCGCCATGTCGACCATGCCGGGGAACGTCGCGAAGATCCGGTCGCCCGCCTCCCGGTCGACGGGGTAGTTGTCCTTCCCGCCCAGGAGGTAGTTCCAGATCCGCGCCGAGTGCGGCACCGTCGTGTCGACCTCGGGATGAGACCCCATGTTCCGGCTCCTTCCTCCGCTCCGCACGGTCACATCGAGACACGGACGTACTCGTGGAGGGCGTCGCGGACGAACGCGGCGCCGTCGACACCACCGTACGCCGCCGCGAACTCCGGGTTCTCGACGTAGGTGCCGCCGACGCAGCGCACCATCGCCGCGGCGCGCTCCCGGTCCCCGTCGGCCGTCGGCGTCCCGGGGATCGCGCGCAGCCACGCGACGTGCCGGGCCGCGACCTCCTGCGCCCGCGCCGACCCCGGGTCCGCGCCGTCCCGCCACGCCTCGACCCACGCCGTGACGAGCGCGTCGGTGTCGCGTTTCCACGCGACCCGTTCCCGCAGCGTCTTCCCGTGCCACCAGTCGTTGCTCTCCCGGAACGCCCGCTCGCCCCACCGCGCGACGACCTCGTCCCGGTACGGGTCGTTGAACCCGTCGAGCATCATCTCCATCGACGGGTCGCGGCCGCTCGTCCGGGCGTCGAGGGTGTGCCGCACCGCCGCGATCCGCCGCTCCAGCCGGGCCCGCTCGTCCTCCAGCAGCCCGATGTGGTCGCGGAGCGCCGCCTCCTCGTCGGCCCGCCGGTCCAGGACGTCCGCGATCACCGGCAGGCTCAGGCCGAGGTCCCGCAGCAGCAGGACGGCCTGCAGCCGGGCGAGCGCGTCCGCGTCGTAGTACCGGTACCCGTTCTCCCCCAGCCGCGACGGGCGCAGCAACCCGATGTCGTCGTAGTGGCGCAACGTCCGGCTCGTGACGCCCGCCCTGGCCGCTACCTGCTGAATCGTCCACTCCACGGGGTCACGATGTCACGTCGCCGCCCGCCGCCGGTACCGCTCCCGGGCCAGGTCGTGGGCCGTGCCGAGCAGCTCCCGCACCGCGCCGTCCGTCCGCGGCCCGGGGTTCACGACGGCGAGCCAGCCGAGTTCGCCGTAGACGGGGTGCGCGATCACGGCGTCCGCCGCGCTCGGGTCCTCGCCGCCGGGGCGCGGGTCGCGCGGTGCGCGGCCCGTCCACGCGGCGAACGCGTCCTTCCCGGCGGCGATGTTCACCCGGAAGGCGCCCGGACGGTTCAGCCGCGACGCCTCGTCCTCCGGGTAGTCCTTGGTGACGATCGTCGCGAACGGCTGCGTCGTCGTCGGGACGACTCCCTCGGGCGAGTAGTAGAAGAACGCGTCGCCCCACGCGACCTCGGGCGTCCCGTCGCCGGGCCCCGGCTTGAGGGACAGCACGCCCTCGAACTTCTCGATGTACTCGATGATCTCGTCGATGCCCATGCTTCCAGCGTTACATTCAAGTGCTTGTGGAGACTTCTACCCCTGAAGGCCCAGGTGAGTCGGTGAAAAGTCGCAACTCGCTTCGTACGGTGGACGTCGCGCGGCGCGCCGGGTGCTCCGTCCAGCAGGTCCGCAACCTCGAACGCGACGGGGTGCTGCCCGCGGCCGGCCGCACGCCGTCGGGTCACCGGGTCTACGGCGAGGTCCACGTGCGCTCCGCGCTGGCCTACCGGGCGCTCGCGGCGGGCACCGGGCCCGTCGAGGCCAAGCGGATCATGCGCGCCGCGCACGCGTCGCCCGCGGAGCTGCTCGCCCTGCTGGACGCCGCGCACGCCCGCCTCCACACCGAACGCCTGCGGGTCGCCGAGGCCAGGACCGCCGCCGAGGCGATCGCCGCCGAACCCCTCGGGGACGTCCGGCCGTCCGACGCGATGGGCGTCGCCGAACTCGCGGACGCGCTCGGCGTGCGCCCCTCGACCCTGCGGCACTGGGACGCCGAGGGGCTCGTCGTGCCCCGCCGGACGCCCGGCGCCGCGCGCCGGTACTCGCCCGGCGACGTCCGCACCGCCCGGATCGTCCACCAGCTCCGCTCGGCCGGGTACCGGATCGCCGCGCTGCGCGCGCTGATGCCGGAGCTGCGGCGCGCGCGGCGGTGGGACGAGGTGACGGCCGCGCTCGCCGACCGGGACGCGAGCATCGACGCCCGCTCGGCCGCCCTCCTCGAAGCCGCCGCCGCGCTCGCCGCGCTCCCGGCGGGGACGGGCCGGCCGCGCGATCCCTGACCGGACGCGCTCCCCGGCGGACGGTCCGCCCTCGACGCGGCGGGCGGCGCGCCGGTGGCGGGGGCGCGGCAGCGACCCGGTGCGCTCCCGGGCGCCGCCTTCCAGGACGAACACGTCGGCGGGCGTCCCTGCGGCCCCGCAACGCCGCCGGGAACGGGCGTCCCGGCCGCCTTTCACTCAAGGGAGCACCGGTTCAGGGGAGCTGCGGCGGCTCGACGGACGCGGACGGGTTCCCGGCCGCGTCGTTGGCGCGCAGCACCTTCTCCAGCAGGGACACCAGCGTCCGCCGCTCCTCCGGCGACAGCACCGCGAGGAACTCCCGCTGCGACTCCTGCGCGATCGGCCGGAACCGTTCGACCGTCCGCTCGCCCTCGCCGGTGAGGGTGAGCCGGTGGCGGCGCCGGTCGGCGGGATCCGGTCCGCGGCGGACGAGACCGGCCTTCTCCAGGTGGTCGATCCGGGCGACGAGATGGCTCTTGTCGAGCGCGAGGGCGTCGGCCACCTCCTGCTGCGACAGGGGGCCGAAGTCGTCGAGCGCCGCCAGGATCGCGTGGTGGACCAGCGCCAGCCCCCCGCCGGCCAGCGCGCTCTCCAGATGCCACCGGCCGAACCGGGACACCTGCGAGGCCAGGTAGGACGGCAGCGCGAGCAGCGACGGAGGCCGCCCCGGCGATCTCTTCATCGCCATATCGTAGCGGACGGAAACCGTTGCGCCTTTCTACTGTTTTTAAGTGCCACCGCTTACGGTCATGCCGTCCGCACCGCGACAGGAGGACAACCATGATCGACAAGCTCACCGTCTCGTCCCCGGCCGTCACCGAGGGCGGCACCCTCGCCGTCCGCGTCATGCTGGGGGTGATCTTCATCAACGCGGGCCTGGGCGACTTCCGGCTCGGGATCGGCGAGGCCGCGCGCATGCACGGCGAGGCCGGGATCCCGCTGTCGGACCTCAGCGCCCCGTACACCGCGTTCGTCCAGGTGATCGGCGGGACCCTGCTCGCGCTCGGGGCGCTGACCCGGGTCTGGGCCGCCGGTCTGCTGGTGGTCATGCTGGGCGCGGTCCTGATCGTCCACCGAGGCGAGGGCCTCGAGGGGTTCGGCTACCCCTTGATGCTGGCGGTCGTCCTGGCCGCCCTGTTCGCCTCCGGCCCCGGCCGCTACAGCCTCGACGCCCTGCTGGCGGACCGGCGCGACCGGGCCCGCCGCTCCCGGCACGCCCTCGGCTGAACGGGCGCCGTCCGGTCGCCGGAACCCGAGGCCTTCCGGCGACCGGACGAGCCCGCCGGCCCCCTGACGCGGGGCCCGCGAGGCATGCGCCCAGAGCGCGACCGCCTAGTCCGGGACGATGAAGTCGCCCCCGAACTCCTTCGACCATGCGAAGGCGGCCTCCCTCTCCGCTTCGCGCAGCGCCGTGAGGATGATCCGGTTCCCGTCCGGGTCGTCGATCGTCAGATCGGACGTGAACCACGGGGTGTCGGCGGGCCCCTCGACGCGCGCCCCGTCCGGCAGCGCCGCCCGGAGCGCGGCCGCGAGTTCCGCGAGGTCCTGCCCGCCCGCCTGGAAGCCGACGGTCGCGCTGCCGCGCCGCGGCTCGCCGGGCACGATCAGGATGTCCTGGTACTTCATCCGCCGCAGGTGCACCACCACCGGATCGCCGTCCAGCCCGGGAACGGTGGCGAGGGAGACGAAGCCCGCCGCGTTGTAGAACGCCTCGGCGGCGGCCAGGTCCGTGACCTGGAACGTCGCGAACATCGGCATGGGGTAAATGGTGCGGTCGATCTCGGGTGTGCTCATGGCGCCGAACGCTAGAAGTTGACGTAACGGGAAGGTCAAACGCCTTCGCGGGCCGTCCCGCACGCACCCGGTCTTGCCACGGCACCCCGGGCGACCTATATTGCAACCAGATGGTTGCTATAGAGGGGGTTCCGTGCCAGTGCCGGACCGCATCGAGCGCGTGCTCGACCTGCACCACCCGCCCGAGAAGGTGTGGGCTGCCCTGACCACGGCCGAAGGTCTCGGCGGCTGGTTCGGTTCCGGCGCCGAGGTCGACGGCCTGCACCCCGGCGGCCGGGCGCGGGTGCGGTGGGGCGAGGAGGAGCAGACGCTGTGGATCCAGGTCGTCGAACCGCCCCGCCGGTTCGCCTACACCTGGGCGATCGAGGGGCTGCCGCCGAGCGACCCGCGCCGGACGCGCGTGGAGTTCACCCTGGAGCCGACCCCCACGGGCACCCGGCTCACGGTCGTCGAGACCGGCTTCGCCCAATTGCCCGACGAGTCGGCGGGGGCCTACGAGAGCAACGTCCAGGGGTGGCGGACGGAGCTCGCCGAGCTGGCCGAGTACCTCGATGCCGCCGCCTGACCGTCCCGACACCGAACTGATCGCCCAGGCGGTGTTCACCGCGCTGGCCGACCCGACCCGCCGCAGCGTGCTCGCCGAACTCGCGGCCCGCGGACCGGCCACCGCGACCGACCTGGCCGACCGGCTGCCCATCTCCCGGCAGGCGATCGCCAAACACCTCGGCCTGCTGGCCGACGCGGGCCTGGTCCGGGCCGAAGCCGGTGAGCGGCGCAGGATCCGCTACCGCCTCCAGACCGGACCGGTGGCCATAGCGCAGTCGTTCCTCGCCGCGCTCGCGCGTGACTGGGACGGCCACCTGGACGCCCTGCGCGACCACCTCGACCGGACACAGGAGGGAAAGTCATGACCCCGACCTTCAGCGGCGGCCACAACATCGCCATGAAGCTGCCCAAGGCGCAGTTCGACCGCACCGTCGCCTTCTACCGCGACGTCCTCGGCATGGAGGTGACCCACGAGAGCGGCGACGCGGGAGGCGTGGCGGAGGGCGTGGCGCAGAGCGCCTCGGTACGGTTCGGCCCCGTGACGCTGTGGTTCGACCGCGTCGACAACTACGCGCACGCCGACCTGTGGCTGGAGCTGTTCACCGACGACGTCGACCGCGCGACCGCGCACCTGGCCGCGCACGGCGTCGCCGTCCAGGACGAACTGGAACCGCTCCCGTCCGGGATGAACGCCCACTGGATCAGCAACCCCGTGGGCATACCCCACATCCTCCGCCTGCCCGACGACGACTGAGGCCCGTCCGGCGCCGGTCAGCGGCCACGCCGGACCGGTTCTCGCGACTCGCCCGAGCCGGTCAGCGCGTCCTCCACCTGATCGGCCGCCGCACGGAACGCGGCCGCCCGGCCCGCGCACATCCCCGCGTCCCAGACACGCCCCTCCCGGAGCCGGACCCGCGACCGCGCGGCCTCCATGTCCGCGAGCACCCGCCAGGTCTCGACCTCCTCCGCGACGGCCCGCAGCCGCCGATCCGCCGTGAGGAGGACGACCTCCGACCGGCCCGACCCGCCCAACCTGCCCGACAGGCCCAACCTGCCCGACCGGCCCAACCTGCCCGACAGGCCGAACCACGCTTGCAGCGGCCGTCTCAACGCACCACCTCGAACCACACCGTGCCGCGCCCGTCCCGATCCACGGCCGCACCCCACTCGTGGGCGAGCCCGTCCACGACCATCAGGCCGCGCCCCGACTCCGCCCACTCGAACGTCCGCGACGGAATCCCCGGGGTGTGCGCCGCACCCCCGTCGTCCTGCACCTCCACGCGGAGCCGCGTGGACGACGCCATCACCGTGACCCGAACGCCCCCGCCGGCCTCCCCGCTCGCCGTGTGCCGCACCGCGTTCGTCGCGATCTCGCACACCATGAGGTCGATGTCGTCGAGGTCGAACCCATCGGTGCGTCCACCCAGCGCCCCCGCGAGCGTCCGCCGCACCCGCGCCCGCACTTCGCGAACGTCCAGGGGTTTCGTGCGAGTCCCCACGCGTTCGGTGTGGACTTCGCACCATTCGGACACGTCGGACGTTTCTCGTGGTTGTGGTGAATTTGGAGAGTTGATCGTGTTTCTCATCGAATGGAACCTCGCGTCCAACTTTTCTGCCGGAAGTGTTGTGATCACCCTCACAGATGTGATTACTCTTCGAAAGTGACCGCTCGCCATCCCCCACCAAGCGGCGAAAAGATCTTGAAACCAGGGAACTGGTTAACCCCTCCGGAGGTAACCTCATGGGCGAGAATTCAGCGCGCGAGTTCTTCGGCACCGAACTGCGACGCAGGCGCGACGAGGCTAAGCTCACCGCCAAGGAGCTCGCGGACGCGCTCGGCTGCACGTCACAGTGGGTCAGCACGATGGAGAGCGGCCGAAAGATCTCGGAGCAGAGCGCCCACGACCTCGACACCTACTTCAAGACCGACGGGCTGTTCCATCGCATCTGGACGCACGCGAAGAAGGCTGACCGCAGGGTCCTCCCCCCTCCGGGATTCCCCGAGTACGCGGAACGCGAGAAACACGCCACATCTATCCGCATCTACTCGGCACTACTCCTGACTGGCCTTTTTCAGACCGAAGGCTACGCAGCCACGGTAATGGGCGCGACGGAAGACGGCGACGCGGCAGGTTTCGTCGCCGAGCGCATGGAGCGCCAGAGCATCCTCACCGGCGCAAACCGACCCAAGGTATGGCTAACTGTCGAGGAGAACGTCCTGCGCCGCCCCACAGGTGGGGCTGACGTTATGCGAGAGCAACTCGCTTCACTCCTAAAGGCGAGCGAGCACCCCGATGTCATGCTCGACGTCATACCACGCAGCGTCGCCTATCATCCTGGCCTGGAAGGCAGCTTTACGCTGCTGGGCTTCGACAACGGCACCAACATCGCCTACACCGAATCAGCCGGAACAGGTATGCTCATCGAACATCCGGCGAGGGTTCTGGAGTACGTCGTAAGATATGACACACTGAGAGGCTTCGCGCTCCCATTCAGTGCATCGCGAGCCTTGCTAATCGAGGTGATGGAGAGCCTATGAAGGACAAGCCCATCCTCAACTGGCGCAAGAGCAGTCACAGTGGCCACAGTGGTGGTGAATGTGTTGAAGTCGCCGACCTCACACCCATGATCGACGTCCACTGGCGCAAGACCAGCCACAGCGGCCACAGCGGCCACAGCGGCGGGGACTGCGTTGAAGTCGCCGACCTCACACCCGTGATCGGCATCCGAGACAGCAAGAACCCTGACGGCCCCCATCTCGCGCTCAACCGAACCGCCTGGCGCGCGCTCGCCGACGCCATCAAGACCGGCGTGCACGACCGGAGTTGACCGTGCAACAGGTTCATTGGCGCAAGAGCAGCCACAGCGACCACGCTGGCGGCAACTGCGTCGAGATCGCCGACCTCACACCCGTGGCCGATGTCCACTGGCGTAAGGCCAGCCACAGCGACCACCATGGCGGGGACTGCGTTGAAGTCGCCGACCTCGCCCCGGTGATCGGGATTCGCGACAGCAAGGACCCTGACGGGCCCGTGCTCGCGCTCGACCGGGCCGCCTGGCGGGCGTTCGTCCGGGACATCAAGCTGGACGGGCGCCCGTTGTCCTGACACGCCCCGACGAGCCCCCGGCCGGGGACCCGTGCACCACCGGCCGGGGGCTCGTCGTGTCCCGTCGTCCCAACGCCGCTGGAGGAACAGTGATCGACACTCGACTCGCGGGCCGGAACGTGCTGGTCACCGGAGGAGCGGGAGGGATCGGCGCCGCGATCTGCCGGGCGTTCGCGGCACAGGGCGCGCGGGTCGCCGTCCACTACCTCGCCCGGGACGCCGCCGCGCCGGGCGGCACGGAGTGGGCGCACGTCACGCCGGGCGCGGACGTCGCCGAAGGGCTCGCGGCGGAGCTGGGCGGCGGGTCCCTCGCGGTCGGCGCGGACCTGTCCGAGCCGGACGCGCCCCGGGCGCTCGCGGAGGCGGTGACGCGCCGGGCTGGGCCGATCAACGTCCTGGTCAACAACGCGGCGCACTGCGAGACGCTCGACGGGATCGACGCCCTCACCCACGGCTCCCTCGAACGGCACTACCGGGTGAACGCGATCGCACCGGCGCTCCTCACGTCCGAGGCCGTCCGTCTGCGTCGCGGGGACGACCCGTTGTGCGTCGTCAACATCTCCACCGACGCCGCGCGGGCGTTCCCCGGGCAGACCGGGTACGGGACGTCGAAGGCGGCGCTGGAGGCGTTGACCCGGTCGAGCGCGCTCGACCTGGCGGCCCGTGGCGTGCGGGTGAACGCCGTCGCGCCGGGTCCGGTGCAGACGGGCTGGATGGGGCCGGACGTCCTCGCCGATGCCACGGCGATCGTCCCGATGGGCCGGGTCGGGGAGCCCGACGACATCGCCGACGCCGTGGTGTTCCTGGCGTCCCACCAGGCCCGCTGGATCACCGGCCAGGTCCTCCAGGTGGCGGGCGGCCACGCCCTCTGACGTCCGCCGGACGGTCAGGCCGGGTCGTCGGCGAAGTACGCGACGACCATGTCCGCCAGGAGGGCGACGTCGTCGGCCGCCATCGGCTCGCCGGTCATGCCCATCCGGTGCAGCAGGGTCCCGACCACGGTGTCGATGAAGAACAGGACGCGGTGCTCCGGTTCGCCCAGCGCGTCCTGGAGCGCGATGCGGTAGGGCTCCTGGAGCCGTTCGGCCAGGATCCTGCGCAGGGCCGGGTCGCTGACGGCGTCGCTGAACACGCCCGCGAACGCGTCGCCGACGCCGGGTTCGCCGATCTTTCCCGCGACCCAGTGGACGGCCGACGCCATGATCCGCGCGCGTCCGGGCCCCTCCAGCGGCACGGGGCCGAACGCGTCCAGGAGACAGTCCACGATCAGCTCGCCCTTGGACGGCCAGCGGCGGTAGACGGTCGTCTTGGCGACCCCGGCGGCGGCGGCGATGCGCTCGACGGTGGCGCGCGCGTAGCCGAGCTCGTGGACCGTCCTGAGCGTGGCGGCGAAGACCGCGTCGTGGACGCCGGCGCGCGGGCGGCCGGGCGGTCTGGGTGATCCGGTCGAGGGCATGGCCACACGATACCCACTTGCGCTACCGTAGGTTTCGAAACCTCAGGTAGCGAAATAGGGGGCGAGGGGACGACATGAGCGACGTCGCATTCGCGGGACGGCCGCCGGAGCCGGACTGGGAGACGATCACGGACGGCGAGCTGGCCGCCTACCGCGACGCGGAGAACCGTGTCCGGGCGTCGGAGGCGGCGCGGGCGATCACCGGGGAACCGGATCCCGGCGCCTCGATCCGCTGGCGGACGGTGGCGCTGCCCGGCCGCGAGGTCCCGGTGCGGGTGTACCGGCCGTCGTCCGGGCGGGACGACCTGCCGCTCGTCCTCCACGTGCACGGGGGCGGCTTCGTGGGCACGGCGGTGCAGAGCGACTGGGTCAACGCCCACCTCGCCGCGCGGCTGCCCGCGGTCGTCGTGTCGGTCGAGCACCGCCTGCTCGCCCCGGACACGCCCCTCGCGGCGGCGGTCGACGACGGCCGGGACGTGCTCCGGCACGTGCTGCGGGACGCCGCGTCGTGGGGCGTCGACCCCGGGCGGGCCGCCGTCTTCGGCGAGAGCTGCGGCGGCCTGATCGGCGCCCTGGCCGCGATCGGCGCCGGAGCGGACGGCCTGTCCCTGCGGGCGCAGGTGCTGGTCAACCCCGTCACCGACGTGACCGGGTCGATGCTCGAACACGCCTCGGTGACCGCGCACGCCGACACCCCGACCCTCACCGTGCCGCAACTGCGGCTGTTCGCGCGGCTCGCCGTCCCGCCGGGGACCGACGCCCGTGCCCTGTCTCCGCTGCACGCCGGCGACCTGGGCGGCCTGGCCCCGGCGCTGGTGGTGGTGCCGACCCACGACCCGCTGGCCGACCACGGACGCCGCTACGCCGAGCGGCTGCGGGCCGCCGGGACGCCCGCACGGCTGTCCGAGTATTCCGGTACGGGGCACGCGTTCCTCAGCATGCCGGGCATGGTGCCCCAGGCCGAGGCCGCCCGGACGGAGATCTTCGAGTTCCTCCGGGACGCCCTCACCGCCTGATGGGACGGGCCGGGCCGGTGACGCCCGGGGCACGTCCAGGTGAACGACGCCCGCGCGGCGGCACGGAGGCCGCCGCGCGGGCGGTGCGGCCCTGGACGGACCGCGTCCCCGGCCGGTCCTAGCCGGCGGTCAGGCCCTCGTAGTACTCGCGCTGGGCCGGGTAGTAGTCGTCGAAGGACGGTGCGGGCGTCCCGGCGACGGAGGCGGCCAGGCGGTCGAGGTAGTACTCCCAGCCGGGGCCGGTCGACGCGACCTCGGTGTCGGGTTCGAGATGGTGCAGGAACGTCAGCGTCGTCACCCCGTCCGCCTCGGCGAGGCGGGCCTCCAGGTGCCAGCGGCCGTACTCGTCGACCGTCTCGACCTCCAGCCGGTGCGGCGGTTCGCACGCGATGATCGTCAGGTCGCTCTCGGGGCTGCCCTCCTCGTGGACGAGCGTGAGCCGGACGGTCGCGCCCGGACGGCCGTCGCCGCGCCAGTGCGCGAACCACCGGGCCGTCCGGTCGGGCTCGGTGATGCTCGCCCAGACGTCCTCGATCGGCGCCTTGAACGTGCGGGTCATCTCCAGGTCGGTGCCGGTCGCCGCGGCGACGAGGCGTCCGGTGGGCGTGGGTCTCATCCTGTGCTCCTCGTGTCCGCGGGCGCTTCGCCCGCCGGCGGCCGGGCGCGGCGGTCGCGCCGCGCCCGGTGGACCTCGGTCTCCAACGCGTCGAGCCGCTGCTCCCAGACCTGCCTGCGGACGGCGTCCAGCCACGCGTCGATCTCCCGCAGCGGCCCGTGGTCGGCGCGGTAGTGGCGCTCGCGGCCGACGAGCTCGGCGGTGATCAGGCCCGCCTCGCGCAGCACCCGCAGGTGGCGGCTCACCGCCGGGCGGCTGATCTCCGGGAACGCCGCGGCGAGCGCGCCCGCGGTCCGCGGCCCGTCGCCGAGCAACAGCACGATGCGCCGACGCACGGGATCGGCCACCGCATCGAAGACGTCCATGAGAATACGTAACCATCGTGTTACGCATTTGTCCAGTGGTCGCGCCGGACGAATCGGGGCGCGGCCCGCGGGGTCACCGCCCGGCGGCGACGTCCCCGTAAGGCCCGTACGGGAGGGACGGCGCGGTCTCGGCGGCCGGGCAGGTCCGGGCGTCGGGTTCCACGTGGCGGAACCAGCGCGCGGCGATCACCCGTCCGTCGGGGAGGCGATGCTCCCCCGGCCCCTCGGCGGGCACGAACCCGGCGTTCCGCAAGGAGCGGACGGAGGCGGTGTTCCCCGCCTCGGCGCCCGCCCGGACCTCGCCGAACCCGAGGTGCCCGTGCGCGAACCGGCGGGCGGCCGTGAAGAGCTCCGCCCCGAGCCCCCGGCCGCGGTGGGCGGGGCTCAGGAAACCGCCGATCTCGCAGGTGCCGGGGCCGACCGGGGCGACCGTGCAGGCACCGGCGAACCTGCGGTGCTCCACGTCGATGGCCGCCAGCATCAGGGGCGCGTACGGCGTGAACTCGTCGATCGTCACGCGCGGCCGGGCGCGCCTCCTCAGCAGCAGCCGCCGCCTCCGCTCGGACGGCGGCTCCCCCGCGGGCCACCCCAGCCATCGCTGGGCCGCCGCGTCACCGCCGGTGGCGGCGACGGCCGCGATCTCCCGCGCGACCGGCGTCCGGAACAGCAGCCGCGAGGTCTCGATCACGTGCATGCGGGGACCGCAGTCGGCGATGCCCTGATCCGGATTCCACATCGGCCGGCCTCTCCAGCCCGGAGGTCTCGGCGAGACCCTATACGCGGCGGGCGGCCGGTGATTGGCCGTGGCGGCGCATCCGGCCGGTGCGGGGCCGCCGACCTCTTGGACGGACTGTCAATCCGATGACAAACCCGCTGGTCAAACGCGGCGGAGCGGGCCACATCCGGCTTCCGGCGTCGAGTTTCGCGGGCCCGGGCCGGAGCAGGAACCGCGTTGTCTCCGGAACCCCCCGCCTGGAAGGAGGCCCCCATGGCGATGCCCTCACCGGAACGCCGCGCCTTCCTGCGAGCGACCGGGCTCACCGGCGCGTTCGCCGCCGCCCCCGCGCTCCTCGCGCCACCCGCCGCCGCCCGTCCCGTCCGGGCCGCCGACACGGGCCCCGTCGCCGCCGCGCTGGACCGTCTCGCGCACGACACGATGAGCGGCCTGGCCGTCTTCGTGATGCCGGGGCCCGATCCGTACTCCCGCGCCCAGGGCACGCCCCGCGCCGAGCCCGGCGGCGTCGAGGCGCGGCTGCCCGGCTTCCTCGTCGAGATGCTCAACCGGTTCGTCCCGTTCCCGGACCAGATCGCCGGGCCGCTGCTGCGGGCCCTGGCGCAAGGGGCGGGCGGGCTGCGGCTCCCCCGCCCCCCGGACGAACCCGAGGCGGGCGCCGCGCGGGTCGACCGCGGCCTCGGCCTGCTGCTGCGCAACGACGCGACGGTGCCGCTGGCCCCCGTGGTGGCACTGCTGCTGAACCTCCAGGCGGTGCGGGTCGATCCGGGCACCCTCCTGGGGCCGTTCGCGTCGCCCTTCGCCCGCCTGTCCCACGCGGGCAAGGCGGAGGTGTTCCGGCTGCTCGAAGGGCCCGACTCCGATCTCGTCGCGCTGCTCGACCGGCACCTGCCGCCGCCGTACCACCGGTCGGTCTCCGGGCTGCTGAAGTTCCTGGCCAACGGCCTGCTGGTCCTGGCGGCGCTCGGCGGCTACAGCGAGTGGGGCGTGTTCGACCGGCGCACCCGGCGCCTGACCGGGCGCCCCGCGGGCTGGCGCGCGTCCGGCTACACCCCCTCGGCGGACGGATGGGACGAGTTCAAGGGCTACTACCGGGGACGGACGGAGGCGACGGGCTGATGCGCGATGTGATCGTCGTCGGCGCGGGCGGCGGCGGCCCGGTCGTCGCCAAGGAGCTCGCCGCGCGCGGCCTCGACGTCCTGCTGCTGGAGGCCGGGCCCCACCACACCGATCCGCGCGGGACGTGGACGCACTACGAGAACGACGCCAACAACCCCCTCACCGGGTTCCTGCGGTTCGGCCCCGCCGACCGCGACCGGCCCGCGTGGCTGCGCGAGGAGCCGCAGAACTCGTTCGTCCTGCAGGCGTCCGGGGTCGGCGGGACGACCCAGCACTACTACGGCAACTCCCCGCGCGCCTACCGGGGAGTGTTCGCCGGGTACGACGGCCCCGACCGCGACGCCTACGACACCGCGCACGCGTTCCCGTTCGCCTACGAGGAACTCGTCCCGTACTACCGGTGGGTCGAAGCGACGCTGCCGGTGCAGACCGCGCCCGTCGGCACCAAGGAGCAGGTGTTCCTGCGCGGCGCCGAGCGGATGGGCATCCCGTACCAGACCACCAAGGACACGGCCGGCCCCGCCTACCGCCCGCAGGAGAACGCCATCCTGCAGCCGCAGGGGACGGCCGGGCGCACCACCGATCCGGCCCGGCTGCACCACCCGGAGGCGCGGGGCTGCACGTTCTGCGGCTTCTGCCAGCAGGGATGCATGGAGCCGATCAGGGCGCCGCGCAACCTGTTCGCCAAGCGCTCCACCGACAACAGCTACGTCCCGATGGCGCTCACCGCCCCCGCGTGGGCGCCGGAGGGCCGCGCGGTCACCCTGCTCCCGGACGCCTTCGCCGTGCGGGTGCACACGGCGCGCCGCGACGGCGGCACGGTCGCGGCCGGGGTGACCTGGCGGACCGGGACGACCGGCGAACGGCACCGCGAGGACGCCCGCGTCGTCGTCCTCGCGGGCGGCACCACCGAGACCCCGCGCCTGTGGCTGAACAGCGGGCTGCCGAACCCCAACGGGTGGGTTGGCCGCGGCTACACCGACCATTTCCTCGACCTCGTCACCGGCCTGTTCGACGAGGACACCGGCTCGTCCAAGGGGCCGTGCTCCAACATGCGGTGCGAGTACCCGGGGAACGGCGCCCTGGAGCAGATCGGCGTCCCGCCCGCCACCCAGGCGTTCGCGTTCGCGATGTCCGGCAGCGGCGTCCGCGGCGAGTACGCGAACGGGCGCGGCATGACCGGGCCCTGGGACGGACGGACCGGCCGCGTCCTCGGCGCCGAACTGAAGGACGCGATGCTCAACGGCATCGACCGTCTCGTCAACGTCCTCGTGCTGACGGCCGACGACGTGGAGCCGGACAACCGGGTCGTCCTGTCCGGCCTGCCCGTCGCCGACGAGCACGGGGCCGTCGCCAAGGTGCGGCTCGACGGCCGCACCCGGAGCCGCCGCACCCGTGCCCACCGGGAGTTCCTCGCGCGCCGCGCGGCGGAACTGCTGCGCCGCGCGGGCGCCCGCACCGTCTACCGGATGGACTGGTCGCCGCTGCTCCTGCACGTCCACTCGACGATGCGCATGGGGCACGACGCCCGCGACTCCGTACTGGACGCAGACGCCCAGAGCCGCTGGGTGCGGGGCCTGTACATCGCCGACTCCTCGGCCCTCGCGAACAGCCTCGGCGGCCCCAACCCCACCCTCACCGTGCAGGCCCTCGCCACCCGCACCGCCGAGAAGATCTTCACCGCGCATTTCGGCGGCGACCCGTGGGTGGGCCGCGAGGATCCCGTCCCGTCCACCGACCCCCGCGTCACCCGCGCCCTCTGATCTGCGCCACCGGCCGCGCGCGGCGCCGTCCCGTGGCGGGCGGGCCGCGCGTGCCGGTCAGCGGCCGTCCCCGGCCGGGACCTCGGCCAGGCAGGACGCGACGAAGTCCCCGACGACCGGGTTCGCGTCGGCGGCCGGGGGCCACGCGACGGCGACCCGGCTCGGCGCGACGCCGTCGACCGGCCGGTAGACGACGCCGGGACGCGCGTAGAAGCGCGCGGCCGACGCGGGCGCGAGGGCGACGCCGAGCCCGTTCGCGATGGCGCTCAGCCAGTCGTCCGGCTGCTCGGTGACGGCGCCGACGCGCGGTTCCCGGCCGTCCCGTTCGGCGGTGCCGAGCCAGTGGTCCCGCCAGGGGCCGGTCTCCGGTGGGGCCGCGACGAACGGCTCGTCCCACAGCTCCCGGAACGCGATGGCGTCGCGGGCGGCGAGGGGGTGCGCGGCGGGGAGCGCGACACAGCGCGGCTCGGTCAGCAGGACCTCCACGCGGAAGCCGTCCTGCCCGGGGAACGGGAGCCGGACGAGCGCGACGTCCACGGCCCCGTCGTCCAGGCCCGCGGCCGGCGCCGACCAGGGCGCCTGCCGCATCTCGACCCGCCACCCCGGACGGCGCCGCGCGAACGCCGCGACGATGCGCGGCGTCGCCTCGTTCGCCGCGCTCGCCAGGTAGCCGACGTGCAGGACGCACGCCGCGCGGCGGGACGCGGCCGTCGCCGCGCGCCACGCGCCGTCCCAGCCGTCCAGCAGGGCGGGCGCGCGGTCGGCGAGGGCCCGGCCCGGCTCGGTGAGCGCCATCCCGGACCGGGACCGGGTGAACAGCCGCACCCCGAGCCGGTTCTCGAGCTGCCGGATCTGCTTGGTCAGCGCCGGCTGCGAGACGAACAGCCGCTCGGCCGCGCGGGTCAGGTTGCCCTCCTCCGCCACCGCGACGAAGTAGCGCAGCAGCCGGGTGTCGACGTCCATGCCGCCAGGTTATGGACGCGTGTATTGGACGCCCGGAACGGGCCCCCGCGAGCCTGGACCCATGCTGTTCGCCACCTATGTCGCCGTCACCGTCGCCACGATCGCGGCCAACGCCGGGATCGCCGTCGCCGATTTCCTGAAGGCCCGGTTCGTGCTGGCCAATTCCGCCGAGGTCGGGCTCGCCCCGTCGTGGCTGCCGCATCTCGGCGCGCTCAAGGCGGCCGGCGCCGCCGGGCTGCTGCTCGGCCTCGCGGGCGTCCCGTACATCGGGGTCGCCGCCGCGGCGGGCCTCGTCCTGTTCTTCGCGGGCGCCGTCGCCGCGCACGTCCGCGCCCGGGTTTTCCACAACCTCGCGTTCCCCGGTGGATACCTGGCGCTCGCCGTAGCGTCTCTGGTGCTGGCCGCCGCGCGCTGAAACCGCTCGAGGCGGCGGCGGGCGGCGCACTAGCATCGGCCTTTTCGCGCGGACGGGAGACGAGCACGTGATCGACGGAGCCGTACGGGCCTCCAACGAGCTGACGGCACGGTGGGCGCGGCACGCCTGCACCGGGGAGACGACCGCGCTGTCGGGGGCGGGGCTCTGGCCGCTCCTCGCGCTGCTGGCCGCCGCGGCCGACGGGCCCGGACGCGCCGAACTGCGGGACGCCGTCGGCCGCGACCCCGCCGACGCCGACCGCGGCGCGCGCGAGGTGCTGGAGATCCTCGCGCGCGGCACCGCCGTCGACGGCGCGTTCGGCGTCTGGCACCGGGCCGGGCTGCCGCTGGAGCCGTGGTGGCTCGACGCCGCGCCGGGCGGGTCGCGCGGCGAACTGAGCGGCGACCCGGACGCCGACCGGCCCCGGCTGGACGCGTGGGTCGAACGGAACACGCGCGGGCGGCTCACCCGGATGCCCGTGGCGCTCGAGCCCGACACCCTCCTCGTCCTCGCGACGGCGCTGAGCGTCGACACCCGCTGGCGCACCCCCTTCCAGGACTTCCCGTTCCGGCCGCGCAGCGGCCCCTGGACCGGACGGCCGCGGGGCCTCGCGGGCCTGAACTCCAGCGGCGCCGACCTCGACCCGCTCGCCCTCGCCGAGACGCCCGGCGGGCCGCTCACCGTCCTCACCGTCGCGGGCCTCGACGACGTCGACGTGCACCTGCTCCTCGGCGCGCCCGACCGCCCGGCGGGCGACGTCCTCGCGGCCGGGGTGGACGCCCTCGACGGCGGGCACCCGCTGCGGCGGGGCGCCGAACTGCTCGCGGAACCGGTCGCCCGCACGGCGCCGGGCGTGACGCTGACGACCGTCCCGTCCTTCACCCCCGCGCCGACGCTGCGCACCACGACCGTCCGGTTCGACGTCACCGCCGAGCACGACCTGCTGGCCGACCCCGCCCTGTTCGGGCTGGCGACGGTCTCCACCGACGACCCGCGCGGGCACTTCCCCCGGATCAGCCGGACGCCGCTCAAGATCGGGCAGGGCGCGCAGGACGTCAACGCGGCCTTCACCGCGGAGGGGTTCAAGGCCGCGGCCGTCACCGCCTTCGGCGTCGCGGCCGGTTCCGCGCCGCCGCAGGACGAGGCCCCCGTGCTCTCCGCCGTGTTCGACCGCCCGTTCGGCTTCCTCGCCCGGCACCGCCCCACCGGGCTCGTCCTGGTCGCGGGCTGGGTCGCCGAACCGGAGGAATGGCCCGAGGACGCCTCGTCCGGCCCCGGCTTCTGGTGACCGCGGGCACGCCCCGCGGGGTGCCGCCTAGCGGTGGCCGGGCACCCTCCGGGTCACCGCGGACGTGTACAGGACGCCCCCGACGACGCCCGCGAGCACCATCCCGATGCCGAACTGCACGACGGCCGTGCCGATCGCGGCGGCACCGCTCCAGGTGGGGTCCCCGTAGTCCGGCTCCATGATCATCGACAGGCCCAGGACCGCCATCGTCGCCGGGAACAGCCAGACCAGCCGGATGCTCAGGCCGACCCACCATCCGTTCAGGCCGAGGCCGCCGAGGAGCAGTGCCGCGCCGTAGCCGACGGCCGCCACGAGCCGGCGCCAGTCGCCGTCCGGCACCGCGGCGGCGAGCTGCACGGCGAAGTGGCACGCGCCCAGCAGCAGCACGACCCCGAGGGCCCGCATCCACGGCTCGGGGAACCCGCCGCCCGTCCGCGCGTCCCCGCCGGACGGCGCGTGCATGCGCGCGAGCGTGCACCGGTAGAGGACGGCACCGGCGAGACCTCCGGCGACCAGGAGGGGGCCGAGGAGCTCGGCGTACGCTCCGCCGTAACCCGCGCCCCGGCGGCCGGTGTCCACGACCATCGCGACGCCGGAGAGCAGCAGCGTCGCGGGGAACACCCACGCCGCCCGGATGCAGAGGTCCGCCCGCCACCCGTGCACGGCCAGCCCGGTCAGCAGCAGCGACAGCGCCGTCCCGCCCGCCGCCGCGACCGCGCGCGGGTCGCCGCCCGGCACCCCGCCGGCCGCCCGCACCGCGAAGAAGAGGGCGCCCAGCAGCAGGACGCTTCCGAGGACGCGGCCGCGCGTGACCGGAACGGCTCCGGGGAACGTGATGCCCTTCGGCGTACTCGCGTAGGAACGATCACTCATCCGCCGGAGTATCACACACGGAACCACCGAAAGCGCCTCCGCAGCCGCCCCGGCCGACAGCGGCCACCCACGAACGGCGAAGCGGGCACGCGCTCCCCGCCCGGCCGGGACGACCGGGGCGCGAACCCGCCCGGGCCACGGAGGCGACCGCGCCCGCGACGCGGGCGCCCGTCCCGCGGGACCGTCCCGCCGGACGCGTCAGCGGTGCGGGTGGACGCCGTGGCGGCGGAGGGAGAGCTCGACGGCCGCGTCCCAGTTGTCGGAGATCGCGGCGGAGATCTCCCGGGCGTCGTCGCACACCGCCGCCGCCACCTCCGCCGTCTCCGCGTCACCGGCGCGGTCCGCGATGCGGCGGAGCATCTCCGCCTCGGCGATCTGCAGGTGGGCCGCCACGTAACCGTCCCGGACGTGCCGGCCCACGTGGTTGCGGCGCGACTTCAGCACGTCGGCGATCGCGCCCCACAGCATCTCGGCGTCCCGGACGATCGAGGGCGAGGCGTCGTGCGCGCGGAGCCGGTCCTCGATCGCGCGGGTGTTCTCCCGGTTGCGGCGCGCGTATCCGCCCAGGCGGCGGCACAGGTCCGGTTCGTCGGCCGCCGTGGTGAGCAGCTCGCTCAGCACGCCCTGCACGTGCTGCTGCAGCGCGTGCGCGTCCTTGAGGTAGTCGATCAGTTTCTTCTCGATCGTCGTCATGGGGCGCCGTCCACTCGTTCGGCTCTCACAGGCCCCCTGCCCTGCGGAAACCCGGCGAAACCGGGCCCGGCGCCCCGGCCCGCCGGTGCACGGCGGGCCGGGCGCGGCTACTTGATCAGCGGGTCGCGGGGCAGGCCGAGGATGCGCTCGGCGATCTGGTTGCGGGTGATCTCCGACGTGCCGCCCGCGATCGACATCGCCCGCGACCCCAGCCGCAGCAGCCCCGCCATCGCGCCGAGGCCGTCGCCGAACGCCGTCTGCGGCCCGGCGAACTCGGCGAGCAGCGCCGCCGCGGCGTGCCCGTGCTCGGCCAGGACCAGCTTCGTGATGTTGCCCTCCGGGCCCGGCTCGCCGCCCGCGACGGCCCGCTCGGCGCTGCGCAGGTTAAGCAGCTTCAGCGCCCGCTCCTCCGCCGCGTGCGCGCCGACCCGGTCCGCCGGGACGGCGTCCGGATGCTCGGCGTGCAGCCGCACGACGTCCGAGCCGAACGGCGCGCCGACGCCGCCGCCGATGCTGACCCGCTCGTTGCCGAGCGTCGCCCGCGCGACCTTCCACCCCTCGTTCGGCGCGCCGACCACGTCCTCGTCCGGGACGAACACGTCCGAGAAGAACACCTCGTTGAACTCCGAGCCGCCCGTCGCCTGCCGCAGCGGCCGCACCTCCACACCGGGCGCCTTCATGTCGATCACCATCATCGTGACGCCCGCGTGCTTGGCCGCGTCCGGGTCGGTGCGGACGGTCGCGAGGCCGCGGCGGCTGTAGTGCGCGCCGCTCGTCCACACCTTCTGCCCGTTGACCTTCCAGCCGCCCTCGACCTTCACCGCCCGGGTCTTGACGGCCGCCGCGTCCGACCCCGCGTCCGGTTCGCTGAAGAGCTGGCACCACACCTCGTCGCCCAGCAGCGCGGCGCGCACCCACCGGTCGATCTGGTCCTGGGTGCCGTGCTGGATCAGCGTCAGGATGTTCCAGCTCGTGATCCCGTACGAGGGGCGCTTCACCTTCGCCGCGCGGAACTCCTCGTCGATCACCAGTTGCAGCCCGGCGGACGCCTCCAGGCCCCACGGGCGCGGCCAGTGCGGCTGCACGTACCCGGTGTCGATCAGCCGCACGCGCTGCTCGTCCTCCGGCAGCGCCGCGATCTCCCGCGCGAGGGCGCGCACCTCCGCCCGCCGGGCCTCCGCCTCCGGCGGCAGGTCGAGGACCGTGGTCCGGACGACGCCCGCGACGCTCAGCCGGGCGACGTCGCGCGCCGCGTCCCGCGGGTCGACGATCGCCTCGACCGTCGCCGCGCGCCGCAGCAGCAGGTGCGCGTCGTGCTCCCAGGTGAACCCGATCCCGCCGTGCACCTGCGTGTTCAGTCCCGCGTTCTTCGTGAACGCGGGCGGCGCGAGGGCGCCGGCGACGGCCGCCGCGTACGCGAACTCGTCCGCGGGGCCGGACGCCGCGCGCGCCGCGTCCCACACCGCCGCCGTGCCGAGCTCCGCCGCGACGAGCATGTCCGCGCAGTGGTGCTTGACCGCCTGGAACGTCCCGATCGTCCGCCCGAACTGCTCCCGGACCTTCGCGTACTCGACCGCCCGCTCGACGCACTCCAGGGCCCCGCCGACGGCCTCCGCGCCCGCGAGCGTCCGCAGGACGGCCACGGCGTGCGCGCGCGCCGCCGGCAGGACGTCCACCACCTCCGCGCCGTCGAGCCTGACGCGGGCCGAGCGGCGGGACGGGTCGAGGTTCGGCGGCACCTCCACCTCGACGCCCGGCGCGTCCGCCCGGACGACGATCATGTCGTCGCCCGCGGGGAGCACCAGCAGCCCCGCGAGCCCCCCGCCGAGGACGACCCCGGCGTCGCCGGTCGCCGTCCCGCCGGCCGTCGTGACCGCGCCGCCGATGCCGAGCGCCGCGACCGTCCGTCCGGACGCCAGGCCGGGGAGCAGGCGGGCGCGAACCTCGCCGGTACCGCGCGCGGCGATCACGGCGGACGCCGCCATCGTGGGCACCATCGGCCCCGGCGCCAGGGCCCGGCCGAGTTCCTCCACGACCACGACCAGCTCCGGGAACCCCGCCCCGCCGCCGCCGTGCTCCTCCGGCAGATGCACCCCGAGCAGGCCGAGCCCGGCGAAGCCGTCCCAGAACGCGGGCGGCGTCTCCTCCTCGGCCTCCAGCAGCGCGCGGTTCGCGGCACGCGCGCCCTGATCGTTCAGGAACGCCCGTGCCGTCCCGGCCAGTTCGCGGTGCTCCTCGCCGATGGCGATCGCCATGGCCCCTCCCAACGCTCGACGGTCACCCCATGATCGCGCCGCCGTCCCGGAGAGTGAAGACCTTTCCCGAATCAGATTCGGTGAGGCCCCCGAGCACGAACCGCAAGCCGCCCGCGACGTTTTCCGGGCGAACGAGAAGAGGCCGGTCCGGGATTTCTCCCTGACCGGCCTCGACCTGGTGTTCCTTGGTGGAGCTGAGGGGATTTGAACCCCTGACCCCCTCGATGCGAACGAGGTGCGCTACCGGACTGCGCCACAGCCCCAAGGACTCCGTTAGATTAGCAAACTCTGGAGGGTGTTCGCGCCATCCCGTCACTCGCCGACGGCGCGGCGGTCGTCGGCGTACTGGTCGAAGACCTCTTCGTGGGTCGGGAGCTCGATGATCTCCGCGGGTTCGGCGGGGGCCGGCTCCGGCTCGGGGACGGTCTCGGCGGCGGCCTCGGCGGCGCGGCGGGCGGCGGCGCGGGCGCGGGCCGCGGCTTCGCGGCGGGGGG
>NZ_JBHTJA010000018.1:0-93540 GCF_042675525.1 Actinomadura sediminis | reverse complement strand
GCGGGCGTCCGGGCGGCGGCGGGCGTCCCGAACGCGCCGGCGGTCGCGCCGGGGCGGGACGCGCCGGGCACGGCGCCCGCCGCGGGCGGCTCGGTGCGCAGTGGCCGTCCCGTGCTGAGGGACGCACGGATCCGCAGCGCCCGGTCGGCGACCGCCGTCGCGCTCGGCGGCCGCTCCTCCGGCGCCTTCGCGAGCATCTCCATGATGAGCGCGCGGGCCGGCTCCGGCACGCGCGCGGGCAGCGGCCGCGGCGCGTCCCGGACATGCTTCATCGCGACCTCGACCGGCGTGGCGCCGTCGAACGGCGGCGCGCCCACCAGGCACTCGTACGCCACCACGCCCAGCGAGTACAGGTCGGCGGCGGGGGTCAGCTCGCCCGCCGACGCCTGCTCCGGCGAGATGTAGTGCGCGGTGCCCATGACCATGCCGGTCTGCGTCTGCGACGCCTCCGCGAGCCGCCGCGCGATCCCGAAGTCGGTCAGCTTCAGCGTCCCGGTCGGGGAGATCATCAGGTTCGCCGGCTTCACGTCGCGGTGCACGATCCCCGCGTCGTGCGCCGCCGACAGCGCCCGTCCCGCCTGCACCAGCAGGTCCAGGACGGCCTCCAGCGGGAGCCCGCCGTCCCGGGCGAGGATCTCGTCGAGCGGCTCGCCCGGCACCAGCTCCATCACCAGGTACGTCCGGCCGTGCTGGTGGCCGAAGTCGAACGCCTGCGCGATCCCGTCGTGCCGCAGCGCCGCCGCGAACCGTCCCTCGGCCTCGAACCGCCAGTGCGCCCGCGCGTCGTCGTCCAGTTCGAGGCGCAGCAGCTTCACCGCGACGTCCCGGCCGAGCTGCTCGTCCCGGGCCCGCCAGACCTCGCCCATCCCACCGGTGGCCAGCCGCTCCCGCAGCCGGTACCGGTCGTTCAGGACGAGGCCCGCGCTCACTACTTCAGCACCTGCCGCATGATGGCGCCCGCCACCGGGCCGGCGGCGCTGCCGCCCGAGCCCGGGCCCTCCGTCATGACGGCGAACGCGTACTTCGGGTCGTCCATCGGGCTGAACCCGACGAACCAGCGGGCGTTGGGGAAGGGGGTCTGCTCGGCGGTACCGGTCTTGCCCGCGATGTTCATGCCCCGCAGGTTGGTAGCGGTGCCCTCGGTGACGACGCCGCGCATCCAGTCCTGGAGCTCCTTCGCGTCGCCCTCCGACATCGCCTTCTTGTACTCCTGCGGGTCCGCGCTGTAGACCTCGCTCTGGTCCTGCGCCAGCCCCTTCTCCACCACGTACGGCTTCATGATCACGCCGTCGTTGGCGACCGCCGCCGCGACCATCGCCATCTGCAGCGGCGTGGACCGCACGTTCTCCTGCCCGATGCCGGAGCGGGCCGTCGCGTCCAGTCCGGTCTTGACGGTCTTGCCGTCCGCGGTGGTGACCTCCACCGGGATCGCGCTCTGCGCGGCGAAGAAGTTCGGCTCGATCTCGACCCGGTCGCCGAACCCGAACTTCTCCCCGCCGTCGTGCAGCTTCTGGATGGTGAGATCCATCGCCATCCGGCCGAACGAGCTGTTGCAGGACTCGACGAACGCCGCCCGCAGCGGCGCGCGGCCGCCGCAGGCGCCGTTCTCGTGCGAGTCCGGCAGCGAAATGCCCGACTCCGGCAGGATCAGGTCACTGGTGTCGACCTGAGTGCCGGCCTCCATCCCGTCCGCCAGCCCCAGCGCCGCCATCAGGACCTTGAACGACGAACCGGGCGGGAACGTCTGGCTGAACGCGTTGTCGATCAGCGGCTTCTGCACGCCGTCGCCCTTGTTCAGCGCCTCCAGCCGCTCGCCGCTCCTGTCCGCCGTCGGGTCGTTGGCGAACTCGTTCGGGTCGGCCGACGGCCACGACGCGGCCACCTTGATCGCGCCCGTCTCCACGTCCATGACGACCGCGCCGCCGCGGCGGCCCGGCGCCGTCGCCCGCTTCAGCTGCTCGTACGCGGTGCGCTGCGCCTTCGGGTCGATCGACAGCTCCAGGTCGGCGCCCTCGGCCTCCTTGCCGATGAACGTGTCGAACCAGCGCTGGTTCCTGATCCGGCTGTCGTCCCCGGACAGCAGCCCCGAGTACGCGCGCTCCACCTGCGTGGCGCCGCCCTGGAAGTAGCCGGTGACGGGGAAGAAGACCGGCCCGTCCTTGTAGACGCGGCCGTACTTCTCTTCGTCGATCGCCTCGGACGACACCAGCACCTCGCCGCCCGCGCTGATCTGCCCGCGCGGCGTCTTGAAGATGTCGGAGTACAGCCGGGGGTTGTTCGCGTTGGTCCGCAGATCCTCGGCCTGGCTGCCCTGCACGTAATTGATCTGCGCCATCAGCGCGAACATCAGCAGCAACGCGAAGATCGCCACGCGCCGGGTCGGCTTGTCCATGTTCATGGGAGGCGGATCACCTCGTGCTCACGATCTGGGTCATTCCCTCGTCCTGGATGGCCTGGGGGGCGGGCTTGCGCGCGTCGTGGCTCATCCGCACCAGGATCGCGATCAGGATCCAGTTCGCCATCATCGACGAACCGCCCTGCGACATGAACGGCGTCGTCAGGCCCGTCAGCGGGATCAGCTTCGTGACACCGCCGACGATCACGAACACCTGGAGCGCCAGGACGAACGAGACGCCGCCCGCGAACAGCTTCAGGTACGAGTCCCGCGCCGCCACGGCCGTCTTCATGCCGCGCTGGACGATCAGCGCGTACATCAGCAGGAGCGCCATCAGGCCCGTCAGCCCGACCTCTTCGCCGATCGAGGTGAAGATGAAGTCGCTGAACGCCAACGGCGTCCGCCACGGCTCGCCCTGGCCGAGGCCCGTGCCGAGCACACCGCCCTCGCCCAGCGAGAACAGGCCCATCATCAGCTGCCGGCTGTCGGAGAACGCGCCGCCCAGCTCTTGGCAGGCCGCGATGCCCGGAGCGTCGGAGCCCGCGTCCTTGAACTTCTGGAAGATCTCGGTGTTCGGGTTGACCGGGACGACCTTGCCGCTGTCCAGCAGGCAGCCGCCGTCGAAGTACGGCTCGGGGTTCTGCCAGATGCTGATCCGCTGGTCGACGTGGCCCATGAACGGGAGCTGCATCGCGACGAACACGCCGACCGCCAGCAGCCCGAGACCGATCATGATCCACGACAGCCGCTGCGTGGCGATGTAGAGCATCGACACGAACAGGCCGAAGAACAGCAGCGCGGTACCGAGGTCCTTCTGCACGAACAGCACGCCCAGGCAGAAGAACCAGATCACCAGGACCGGCCCGAGGTCGCGCAGGCGCGGGAAGCTGAACGGGCCGACCTTCTTGCCGATCAGCGACATCGCCTGCCGCTTGTTCACCAGGTAGCCGGCGAAGAACGCGACCATCATCAGCTTCGCGAACTCGGCGGGCTGCAACCCGCCGATACCGGGGATCTGGATCCACACCCGCGCGCCGTTGACCGTGTTGCCCAGGCCCGGGACGATCGGCAGCAGCAGCATGATGAGCGCGCCGAGCCCGATGAGGTACGTGTAGCGCTGCGCCGTCTTGGGCGTGAACGACAGCGGGGCGTCGCTCTTGTCGGTGTCCCGCATGATCAGCAGGGCCGCGACGAACATTCCGATGCCGACGAACGTCCACATCAGCTGATCCGGCGCGTTCGCGGCGTCCTCCAGCACCCGGCCGTTCAGCGCCGCCTGCTTCCAGTCGGCGCTGGTGTCCAGGTCGAGCCGGTAGATCATCGCGAGGCCGATGCCGTTCAGCGCCACCGCCAGCGGCAGCAGCAGCGGGTCGGAGTACGGCGCGAACTTCGTCTGCACGAAGAACGCCGCGATCGCCAGCACCGCCAGGCCGCCGCCGTAGCCGAACAGCCCCGCCGGGATGCTGCCGTCCCGCGCGAGGCCGACCTCCGCGAACGCCGACAGCGTCAGGACCATCGCGAAGACGAGCAGCGCCAGGGACGCGGCGTTCCGCCGCTGGTACGGCAGCCGCGCCCTGATCTGCTCCCCGAGCGAACTCACCTGGGCGTCCCCCCATCGGACGGACAGCCCTCGATGTTCGAGTCGCCCGTCTTGCAGGCGTCCCGGCGGTTGCCGAGCTCCTGCAGCTTCGCCTGGGCCTCCTGCTCGCCGGCGAACACCAGCTTGCCGCCCGTCACCGCCGCGGCGTCCTCGGCGGGCAGCTCGCTCACCCGGATCTCACTCCCGGTGATCTTCGTCTGCTCGCAGTTCTGCTGGTCCGCGCCCTTGACGATGACGACGTTGTCCTTCTCCGCGGTCACCACGTACTTGCAGACGCTCCGCTGGAGCTTCTGCACGGCCCCCGGGCCCTCCACCGTGTAGGTCTTCTCGACCTGCTGACGCTGCGCCTGCGGCAGGTCCTCCAGCATGATCGGCGGGTTCGGCTGGTCCTTCGCGGCCGCCTTGCGCGACAGGTCGAGCCCCGGCACGTCCTGCGGCGTCCCCCGGTACAGCACGACCCGCCCGTCCTCAGAGCCGATGTAGTAGCCGCTCTTCACGTTCTGCAGCAGCACGAAACCGCCGGCGCCGATCCCGAGCACCACGACGCCGGTGACGACCAGCAGCCACGCCCACCTCCGGACGCCGCCGCCCCGCCGTGCCTTCGCGGGCGCGGCCTGCGGCGGCGGGAGCTGCTCGGCCATCGGCTCGGCGACCGGGTCGGCCGACGCCATCGGCGGCGGCATCTCGTCCACCGCCACCGGCGGCTGCGGCCGCGTGTCGCGGAGCTGCGCGGCCCGGCTCGCCGGCGTGTCCGCGGGCCCCGCGGGCAGCGTCGTCCCCGGGCCGCCGGGCGGCTCCGGCGGCGACGCGTTCGCCGCCGCCCCGACCGCCTGCCCGGGCCCGCCCGTCGGCGGCTGCCGGTCCAGGTCGATGACGTCCGCCACCACGCACGTGATGTTGTCCGGGCCGCCGCCCCGGTTCGCGAGGTCGATGAGCTGCCGGACGGCCTGCTCCGGCTCGTCCACGTCCGTCAGCACCTGGAAGATCGTCTCCGCGGTGACGACGCCCGACAGGCCGTCCGAGCACAGCAGGTACCGGTCGCCGACCTGCGCCTCCCGCAGCGACAGGTCCGGGTCGACCTCGCCGCGCCCGTCCAGCGCCCGCAGCAGCAGCGACCGCTGCGGATGCGACGCGGCCTCGTCCGGGCTGATCCGCCCCTCGTCCACCAGCGACTGGACGAGCGTGTGGTCGTGCGTGATCTGGAACAGGCTGCCGTCGCGCAGCAGGTACGCCCGCGAGTCGCCGATGTGGACGAGCGCCACCTGGTCGCCCGCCCACAGCATCGCCGTCAGTGTCGTGCCCATGCCCTGCAGCGCGGGATCGGACTCCACGATCCGGTGCAGGTTGTCGTTCGCGGCCTTGACCGTGTGCTCGAGCGCCGCCAGCAGCTCGTTCGCCGGGAGGTCCTTGTCGAGCCGGCGCAGCGCCTCGATGGCCGCGGCGCTGGCGATCTCCCCGCCGACGTGCCCGCCCATCCCGTCGGCCACGGCGAGCAGGTGCGCGCCCGCGTACGCCGAGTCCTCGTTGCCCTCGCGCAGCATGCCGACGTCGGAGCGCGCGGCGTAGCGGATTCCCAGAGTCATTTGCGCAGCTCGATCACGGTCTTGCCGATACGGACGGGAACGCCCGGCGGGACCGGCATCGGCCGGGTCACCTTCGTGCGTCCGAGGTAAGTCCCATTGGTCGAGCCGAGATCTTCCACGATCCACTGACCGTCCTGGGCATAAATCCGGGCATGTCGGCTGGAAGCGTAGTCGTCGGTCACGACGAGTGTGGCGTCATTCGCCCGGCCGATGGTGATGGGCACCCCGGTGAGGTCGATGACGGTGCCCGCCCGTTCGCCCTGCACGACGACGAGCTTCGTCGGCGCGCCCTGCTGGGCGCCGCCGTGCGGCGCCGGCGGCGGCTGCGGTGCGCGCGGCGGGCGCGCCGCCGCCTTCTGCGGGCGCGGCGCCGCCGCGCGCGAGGCCGCGCGCGTCGCGGCCTTCGAGCCGAACAGGTCGGCCCTGATCACACCGACGGCCGCGATGACGAAGAGCCAGAGCACCGCGAGGAACGCCAGCTTGATCAGCGTGAGGGTGAATGGGGACATCGGAGTCGGGGTTACTCCCTATCGCGGCGGAACACGAGTGTGGTCCGGCCCATCGTGACCCGGGAGCCGTCGACCAGCGTCACCCGCCGGATCGGCTGCCCGTTCACGAACGAGCCGTTGGTCGACCCTAGATCCACGAGCACGATTTCGGGACCTTCTACGCGGATCTCGGCATGGTGCCGTGATACGCCCGGATCGACAAGACGCAGATCGCAGTCGGTGCCACGGCCGAGCAGGGTCACGGGCGTGTTGATCTCGTACGTCCGCTGGGTGGCGTCGGCGCCCTCCACCGCGGTCGTCACCAGCAGCCGCGGGTGCCCGCCGAAGGCCCCGCCGCCGCTCTGCGGCATGTTGCTCGACGAGCCGCGGATCTCCCCGCCCTCGACCGTCGAACCCCTGATCACGCCCGACCTGATCCGGAACATGCCCGTGGCCAGGTCGTCAGTGTTCTCGAACCGGACGCGCACCGGACCCACGAAGGAGTACCCCTGCTCCTTCGCGTACTCCCGGGCCAGGTTCGCCAGCTCCTGGCTCAGGCTGTCCGCGTAGACCTGCAGCCGCTGCCCGTCCTGCTGAGAGATGTCGACGACGAAGTCGTTCGGAACCAGCGTGCGGCCCTGCGCCACGATCGCCGCCCGATCGTCCATCTCGCGCTGTACAGCACTGGCCACCTCGACCGGCTGCAGCTCAGACTTGAAGGCACGGGCGAAGGCCCCTTCGACCATGCCCTCGAGCCGTCGCTCGAAGCGCTGAATGACGCCCACGGGCACCTCCCTTCCCCACTGGTAGACGATCGTATCGGTGCAAAGGTTCGTTCGAAGTATCGAGTTGTCAGACCACTGCTCAGTACGTGCTAGCCTTTTCGAGCACCCGGAGACGGGACGACACTCGCGGGCGAGTGGCGGAACGGCAGACGCGCACGGTTCAGGTCCGTGTGTCCGAGAGGATGTGAGGGTTCAAATCCCTCCTCGCCCACTCGAAGCTGGAAGCAGTGTGGTCAGAGCCTTTGGCTCTTTCCCCACTGCTTCTCGTCATTTTACCCGGGGGGCGACCCCCGGACCCCGATGTGAGGGCTTCGCTCCCACGCCCCCCGGCCATCCGCGGGGTTCGTGTTCGGGGATGTCCGTCCGGTGGTGAGCCGGTTCTTGGGCGGTTTGTGGGACTTGTGGGTCCAGACGTCGCCGCGCGCCACGAGACGGCTGACGATCGCATTGCCCCGGCTGTCGTAGAGGTGCGAGGTGAGCTCGTCGCGCTGCTCCGCGACGGGGGGCCCGAGCTGGTGGCGGCGATGATGGACGAGCTGCGCGAGCGGCACCTGGGCGTGCCGCGGCCGGACCCGGACGCCCCGCGGGCCACCGACCGGCTGCGGGCCGCCTGCGCGGAGGCCGTGCGGGCCGGCCGGTGGCCGGGGGTCCGTCAGCGGGCGGGGCCGTGGTCGAAGCGGTGGCGGGGGCCGGGCAGGCCGCTGGGGGCGGGACGCGCGGGCGCCGCGAGGCGCGGTGCGGACGGGCGGGCGGCGACCTGGGCGCGGAGCTGCGGGAGCAGGGCGTACAGGACGTCGCCGGGGCAGGCGGTGTCGTTGTGGTCGCGGTGGCCGACGATGGCGGTGTGCGGGTCGAGGTCGTAGACGTCGCACAGCCACGCGCACGTCGCGACGAGCCGGCACCACAGGGCGCGGGTGGGCGCGGCGGTCATGTAGGTGCCCTCGTTCTCGATGCCGATCGTGTGCTCGTTGTGGCCGAGGGTGTGCGCGCCCATGACGTGCGCGCCGGCGTTGATCGCCTCGAGGCTGCGGTTGCGGCCCTCCATGAGGTGGCCGCCGCGGCTGATCGTGAGCTGCTGGCCGGTGTCGTCCCAGCCGTTGGCGTCCATGTGGAAGTCCTGGATCGACCGGGAGAGCGCGAACGCGTGCCGCCGCGAGAGGTCCGCGGAGTTCGGCGTGGCGGTGTGGTGGACGACGATGCGGTCGGGGGCGCGGTCGAGGACGGTCGCCGCGACCTTGGGCGGCCGGGCGCCCCATTCGGCGCGGGTGTAGAGGCGGGGAGCGGTCCGCGCGTGCGCGGACGGGAGCGGGCCGAGCAGCGCGCCGCCCACCGCCACGGCGGTTCCGCCGAGGAGACGGCGGCGGGTGAAGTGGTGCGAGGACATGGGCGTTTCCCTCCGGAATTGATCAAGAGGGACGATAACGGAACCGCCCTCCGGTTCACCGCACGTACGCGCCGGCGGCGGCCGCGCTGGCGGCGGCGTGGGCGCTCCGGTCGGCGACGGTGCGGTCGAGCGGGTCGCCGCTGACGAGGAACCGGTAGTACAGCGGGGCGGACACGGCGCGGACGACCTCGGCGGCGTCGGTGCCGGCGGGGGCCTCGCCGCGGGCGACCGCCTGGTCCACGACCGGGGCCCATTCGGTGATGCGGGCGGCGTAGAAGCGGTGCAGGGCCTCCGCGGTGCGCCGGTCGTGGGTCGCGGCGGCGATCACGGCCTTGAACAGCGCGCCCTGGCGGGGGTCGGTGAGGGTGTCCACGACGAGCCGGGCGTTGGCGCGCAGGTCGTCCGCGAGGACGCCGGTCTCGGTGCGCCGGACGGACTGTTCGGCCATGTCCTGGAGGAGGTCGGCGACCAGGGCCTGCGGGGTGCCCCAGCGGCGGTAGACGGTCGTCTTGCCGACCTCGGCGCGGCGGGCGATCTCGGCGAGGTCGACGCCCGCGAAGCCGCACTCGATCAAGGCGTCCTCGGCGGCGCGGAGGACGGCGGTGCGGATCCGGGCGGTGCGGCCGCCGGGGCGCACGGAGCCCGGGACGTGCCCTGCGTCGGTCATAACGGAACTCCAGTTTCATTAGTGGCGAGTCCTGTGCTACGGTCGCCCTCATCTTAATGGAACTTCAGACCCGTTAGGGCGGGTCACGGGAGGAACGATGATGGCCGTGTCCACGACGGCGCCGCCGGTCGCCGCGTCCGCTCCGCGGATGACGGGCCGGGAACGGCTGCTGCTCACGCTTCTGCTCGGCGCCCAGTTCATGGTCGCCGTGGACTTCTCGATCCTGAACGTCGCGCTGCCGGAGGTCGGCGCGGGCCTCGGGTTCTCGCTCGCGAACCTGCAGTGGATCGCCACCTCGTTCGCGCTGGCCGCCGCCGGGTTCACGCTGCTGTTCGGCCGGGTGGCCGACCTGGTGGGCCGCAAGCGGCTGTTCGTCGGCGGGATGGCCGTGCTCGGCGGGGCCTCCCTGCTGGGCGGGCTGGCGACGGGCCCGGAGGTCCTGCTGGCCGCCCGGGTGCTCCAGGGACTCGCGACCGCCGCGGTCACGCCGGCCGGGCTCGCGCTGCTGACCACCGCGTTCCGGGAGGGGCCGCTGCGCGAGCGGGCGCTGGGCCTCAACGGGGCGCTGATGTCGGCCGGGTTCACCGCCGGGGCGATCCTGGGCGGGCTGCTGACGAGCCTGCTGTCGTGGCGCTGGGCCTTCCTGATCAACGTGCCGGTCGCGGCCCTGGTCGTCGCGCTCGCGCCCCGCGTGATCGGTGCGGACCGGGCCCGGGAGCGGACCCGGCTGGACGTCCCCGGCGCCGTGACCGTCACCGCCGGCCTGCTGCTGCTGGTGTTCGGCCTCACCCAGGCCGGTGAGCACGGCTGGACGGCTCCGGCCACCCTGGTCGCGCTGGCGGCCGGGCTCGGGCTGGTCGTGGCGTTCTGGTTCGTCGAGCGGCGTGCGGGCGAACCGCTGATCCCGGTCGGCCTGCTGAAGCGCCGCAACGTCGTCTGGGGCAACGCCGCCGGGCTGATCGCCTTCGTCACCGAGACGTCGCTGGTCTTCCTGCTGACCCTCTACCTGCAGAAGGTCCTCGGCTACTCGCCGCTGGCCACCGGCCTGGCGTTCGGGGTGCTGGGCCTCGGCACCGTGCTGGGCGGGACGCTCGGTGGCCGGACGGTCGGCCGCTTCGGCGCCCGCGCCACCATCGCCGCCGGTGGCCTGCTGCAGGCGGCGGCGACGCTGCCGCTCGTCGCGCTGGGCGCGTCCGGCGGCTGGATCTGGCTGCTGCTCGCCGGCACGTTCGCCGGCGGCGTCGGCAACATGCTGGTGATCGTCGCGTTCATGGTGACCGCCACGTCCGGGCTGCCGGACGCCGAGCAGGGCCGCGCCACCGGGATCGCCACCATGAGCCAGCAGATCGGCATCACCATGGGCACTCCGATCATGAGCGCGGTCGCCACCGCCGCGATGGGCGGCGCGGCGGGCGCCGACGCGGTGCTGTCGGGCGTCCGGGCCGCCATCGGCGTCAACGCCGTGCTCGTGGTGGCCGGGACCCTCCTCGCCGCCGCCCTCCTCGGCCGCCTCTCCGGACGGAAGGCCTGATCATGGACATGGAACTCGCGGGCAGGGTCTTCATCGTCACCGGGGCGTCCGCCGGCATCGGCGCGGCGACCGCCGCCCTGCTGCGCGCGGAGGGCGCCCGCGCCGTCGGCGTCGCCCGCCGCGCCGGTGGGGGCGGGAGCGGCGGGCAGGACGGCATCGCCGCGGACCTCACCGAGTCGGACGCCGCCCGCCGTGTCGTCGCCACGGTCCTGGAGCGGCACGGCCGTATCGACGGGCTGGTCAACAACGCCGGGGCGCTCACCTCCCGGACCGGGTTCCTCGACGTCGGCGACGACGACTGGCACGGCACGTTCGAGCTCAACCTGCACGCCGCCGTGCGGATGGCGCGCGCCGCGCTGCCCGCCATGCTCGACCGGCGCGCCGGGAGCATCGTGCACGTGTCGAGCGAGGCGGGGCGGTTCCCGGCGCCGTCGCTGGTCGACTACGCGGCGGCCAAGACGGCGTTGCTGTCGGTGTCCAAGACGCTCGCCACCGAGTTCGGCCCGCGCGGGGTGCGGTCCAACGTCGTGGCGCCGGGGCCGACGCGGACCCGGTTGTGGGACGAACCGGGCGGCTTCGCCGATCAGCTCGCGGCCCGGCACGGCCTGCCGGTCGAGCAGGCGATCGAACGGTTCGTCCGCGAGGAACGCCGCCTGCCCACCGGGCGTCTCGGCACCCCCGACGACGTCGCCCGCGTGATCGTGTACCTGCTGTCGCCGCTCGCCGGCCAGGTGACCGGGGCCGAGTGGGCGGTGGACGGCGGTGCCCTGCGGCAGCTCTGAGCCGGGATGGCGGGCGAAATGTCCGGATGTGGCACAGTGTCGATGCTCAAAACCGCAGACGGGGGGAGGATCGGGTGACGGTCACCGGAGGCGTCGCCGGGCGGCATCGCGTGCTGGGGGTCCTGGCCGAACGGGCCCGGACGGGACGGCGCGGCGACGGCGAGCGGGTCGCGCTCGCCATCGAGGGCGGCGGGATGCGCGGGACGGTGTCGGCGGGCATGGCGATGGCCGTCGACGAGCTGGGGCTGACGCCGCTGTTCGACGCCGTCTACGGCGCGTCCGCGGGGGCGATCTCGGGGGCGTGGCTGCTCAGCTCCCGCCCGGAGGGCCTGCGCGGATGGACGGACCCGACGTTCGCGCGGGCGCTGATCCGGCGGCGGAACGTGGTGTTCGGGCGTCCGCTCGTGAACGTGGAGCGGCTCGTCGAGGTGCACTACACGCGGGACTTCCCCCTCGATTTCGCGTCGATCCTGGCGAACGAGGTCGAGTACCACCCGATCGCGACGGACGTCGTCACGGGCGCGGCCGTCGACCTGCACTCGCGGGTGACGGACGCCGCGACGCTGCGGCTCGCGCTGCGGGCGAGCGCCGCGCTGCCGATGCTGGCGGGCGGGCCCGTCCGGGTGGGGGACGGCGTGTACTACGACGCCGGGCTGGCCGAGTCGATCCCGTACCGGCGGGCGCTGGCGGACGGCGCGACGCACGTGCTGGTGCTGCGGTCGCGGCGGCGGTCGGACGGGGCGGTCGCCGGCGGGCCCTCGCGGGGGACGCGGGTGGTCGCGGGCCTCGGGCTGCGCCGGTACGGGCCGGAGCTGCGGACGACGTTCCTCGGCCGCAATGACCGCCTCGCCGCCGACGACCGGCTGCTGGCCGAGCACGACGCGGACGCCGTCCGGTCCGGCCCGGCGATCCTGTCGGTCCGGCCGCCGGACTCGGCGCCGTACGTGGGGCGGCTGGAGCGCGACGGCGCGCTGCTGGAGGCGGCCTTCGAGGCGGGGCGCGCCGCGGCGGCCGCGTCGCTCGCGGGCCTCGCCGGCGATCTCGCGCGCGAGGCGGGCGGGTGACCCGGGTTCTGCGGCACCACGCGTGACCTGCGGCCGCGTCCCGGTTTTGCATGTTCATGCAGTGTCGTGCATACTTGTGCTCATGTCCAAGGTGCTCACCTCTCTGCCTGTCGGCGAACGTGTCGGGATCGCCTTCTCCGGCGGCCTCGACACCTCGGTCGCGGTCGCGTGGATGCGCGAGAAGGGTGCAGTGCCCTGCACCTACACCGCCGACATCGGCCAGTACGACGAACCCGACATCGCGTCCGTCCCCGGCCGGGCGTCCGCCTACGGCGCGGAGGTCGCGCGGCTGGTCGACTGCCGCGCGGCGCTCGTCGAGGAGGGCCTCGCCGCGCTCGCCTGCGGCGCGTTCCACATCCGCTCCGGCGGGCGCGTGTACTTCAACACGACCCCGCTCGGCCGCGCCGTCACGGGCACGCTGCTGGTGCGCGCGATGCTGGAGGACGACGTCCAGATCTGGGGCGACGGGTCCACGTTCAAGGGCAACGACATCGAGCGGTTCTACCGGTACGGGCTGCTGGCGAACCCGTCGCTGCGGATCTACAAGCCGTGGCTGGACGCCGACTTCGTCAGCGAGCTCGGCGGCCGCACCGAGATGTCGGAGTGGCTCCAGGCCCGCGGCCTGCCCTACCGGGACAGCACCGAGAAGGCGTACTCGACGGACGCCAACATCTGGGGCGCGACCCACGAGGCGAAGGCCCTCGAGCACCTCGACGCGGGCATCGAGATCGTCGACCCGATCATGGGCGTGCGGTTCTGGGACCCGGAGGTCGAGATCGCGGCCGAGGACGTGACGATCGGCTTCGAGCTAGGCCGTCCGGTCACGATCAACGGCAAGGAGTTCGCCTCCCCGGTGGACCTCGTGCTGGAGGCCAACGCCATCGGCGGACGGCACGGCATGGGCATGTCGGACCAGATCGAGAACCGGGTCATCGAGGCCAAGAGCCGCGGCATCTACGAGGCGCCCGGGATGGCGCTGCTGCACGCGGCCTACGAGCGGCTCGTCAACGCGATCCACAACGAGGACACGCTCGCCGCCTACCACAGCGAGGGCCGCCGCCTCGGCCGGCTCATGTACGAGGGCCGCTGGCTGGACCCGCAGGCCCTCATGCTGCGCGAGTCGCTGCAGCGCTGGGTCGGCACGGCGGTCACCGGGGAGGTGACGCTGCGGCTGCGGCGCGGCGAGGACTACTCGATCCTCGACACGTCCGGTCCGGCGTTCAGCTACCACCCGGACAAGCTGTCGATGGAACGTACCGAGGACTCGGCGTTCGGCCCCGTCGACCGCATCGGCCAGCTCACCATGCGCAACCTCGACATCGCCGACTCCCGCGCCCGGCTGGAGCAGTACGCCGGGATCGGCATCGTCGGCAGCTCGCAGCCGACGCTCGTCGGCGCCGCCCAGGCGGCCTCGACCGGGCTGATCGGCGCGATGCCCGCGGGCGGCGCCGAGGCGATCGCGTCCCGCGGCGAGGTCGACGGCGAGGAGCTCCTCGACCGCGCCGCGATGGAGTCGGGCACCGACTGAGCCCGCCGGTCACCGGTTCAGGCCGGAGAGCTTGTCCGGGTTGAACTGGAACCGGAGGTCGCGCATGCGGCCGTCGGCGACGCCGAAGGTGAGCGCGCCGACCCGCGCGTCCCCGACGGTGAACAGCACGCCCGTCTCGCCGTTGATGACGGCGGGTTCCAGCGTGACGCCGGCCGACACGGGCTTGGCGAGGACGCCGAGGAACCAGCGGGCCACGTGGTCCGCGCCGTGCAGCGGGCGGCGGGCGGCGGTGATCTTGCCGCCGCCGTCGGACCAGGCGGTCACGTCCGGGGCGAGCAGCTCCATGACGGCGGTCAGGTCGCCGCCCGAGCAGGCGGCGATGAACCGTTCGGTGATCTCCTCGCGGCGCGCCCGGTCGGTGTCGAAGCGGGGCCGCCGGGCCTGGACGTGCGCGCGGGCGCGGCGCGCGATCTGCCGGACGGTCGGTTCCGGACGGTCGAGCGCTTCGGCGATCTCGGCGTGCGAGTAGCCGAACACCTCCCGCAGCACGAACACGGCGCGTTCGACGGGGCCCAGGGTTTCGAGGACGACCAGCATCGCCGTGGACACGTTCTCCGCCATCTCCGTTTCCGCGGCCGCGTCGGGCGAGGTGAGCAGCGGCTCGGGCAGCCAGGGGCCGACGTAGGTCTCGCGGGCCGCCCGGGCCGAGGTGAGCCGGTTCAGCGCCAGGTTGGTGACCGTGCGCACCAGGTAGGCGCGCGGATTCCGCACGGCGTCGCGGTCCGCCGAGTTCCACTTCAGCCACGCGTCCTGCAGGACGTCCTCGGCGTCGGCGACGCTGCCCAGCATCCGGTAGGCGGTGGCGAACAGCAGCCGCCGGTGCTCGTCGTAGGGGTCCGTTCCGGGCATCGCGTCGGTCATCGGCTCCCGCTTTCAACGCGCTCGCTTCCAACGTCCTCCGCCGGACGGTAGGGGACGGCTTCGCGGGTCGCCCGGCCGCCCCGGGAAACGATGGAGGTCACGTACATCCGCTTGCCGAGCCGGTACATCTTCCACGGGCTCGCGCTGACGGCCTCCTTGTAGAGGACGGCCGCGCGGCCCTTCAGGTAGGCGCGGCGCGGGGTGTCGTCGGGGCGCGTGAACTGGATGACGGCGTCGCGGCGGCCGAGGCTGACCGGCTGGTGGAAGTACCCGAACCGGAACGGCGCGAGGGGCCTGTCCCGCAGCAGCCGGGCGATCGCGTCGGCGGTGTACTGGCCGGTCGGGATGCCGCTCTGGCAGGTGCCGTGGACCCGTCCCCACGCCAGCCGGATCGCGGCGGCGTCCCCGACGGCGTGCACGTCCGGGTGCGACACCGAGCGGAGCGTGCCGTCGACGACGATCATGCCGCGGTCGTCCACGGTGATCCCGGCGTCCGCGGCCAGGGCGGGCGCCCGCACGCCCGCCGTCCACAGGCACGCGTCGGCGGGGACGGTCGCGCCGTCCTCCAGTTCGACGGACCCGGCGAGGACCCGGGCGACGCGGGCGCCGGTGCGGACGGTGACGCCCAGCCGGTCCAAGGCCCGGTCCAGGTGGGCGCGCGCCCGGTCTCCCATCATGGCGCCCGGCCGGTCCGTGCCGAGCAGCGTGACGCGCAGCTCGGGGCGGGACTCGGCGATCTCGGTGGCCGCCTCGATGCCGGTCAGCCCGCCGCCGCAGACCACGACGGCGTCGCCGGGGCCGAGTTCCCGGAGCCGCGCGGCGAACCCGGCGGCCCGCGCCCCGTCGAGGGTGAAGGCGTGGACGTCGGCGCCCGGGACCCGGCCGGTGTCGGTGGTGCTGCCGATCGCGTACACGAGGGTGTCGTACCCGAGCGTCGTGCCGTTGTCGAGCGTCACGGTGCGGGCGTCGGCGTCGATGGCGGTCGCGGCGGCCCGGACGAACGCGACGCCGGTGCCGGCGAGCAGGTCGGGGATCCGGAGGACGGCCAGGTCCTGCCCGGTCACGGCCTGGTGGGTCCGCAGCCGCTCGACGAACTGGTCGGCGGGGTTGACGACGGTGATGCGGGCGCCGGTGCGGCGGGCGCGCCGGGCGAGGCGGACGGCGGTCATCAGGCCCGAGTAGCCGCCGCCGAGGATGACGATGCGCCGGTCGTTCTTCATGGTCGGCCTCCCGAGGGCGTTGTTCCGGTGACGCCCATGGGACAAACGGCCCCACCCCCGCGTGACGCCCCCGAATGTGACCTACATCACATGCCCGCCGGTACGGCGGTGGCGCCCTCACCGGACGCCCGCCGCGCGGTGTTCGAGGCCGTCCCGCCGTCGCGCTCCACGGGGACCGCCGGGCGCCGCGCGCCCGGCGGTCCCCGTGGTCAGGGTGCTACGTCAGGGTGCTACGTCACGGTGCTACGGCTTCAGGCCGCGCAGCAGCGCGCCCGCTCTGGCGTGGGCGAACGGCCCGGTGCCCCAGTTCGCCTCGATCGGGTGATGGAGATCCGGTCGGCGGCGAGGGCCGCGACGTCGGACCTGCGGTCCGGCTCCCGGACCTCGATGTCGAGTTCCGTCGCGTAGGTGCCGTCGCCCCGGTCGACGTAGGTCGGCTTGAGCAGCGGCTGCCGGTCCTGGTCCGTCAGCGTCCAGCGGGTCGCGGGGCGCGTGCCGTCGTCGCCGACGATCGGGTAGTTGACGTTGAGCGCGAGGTGCTCGGGCAGCAGCCCGGCATCGCCGCCCGCCCTCGCGCGCAGGGCCGCGACGAGCTTCACGACGAAGTCGGCGGTGTGGCGCTGCGCGTTCAGCATCGGCTCCGGGCCGCCGGTGAAGGTCGTCTCCGTGCTGACGGCGATGGCGGGGACGCCGTACTCGAGCGCGGTGACGGCGGCGCCGACCGTGCCCGAGTGGTTCGCGAGCGCGGCGATGTTCTGCCCCGCGTTCGTCCCGGACACCACGAGGTCGGGCTCGTCGCCCTTGAACACGTGGAAGAGCCCGAACGCGACCGCGTCGCCGGGCGTGCCCGTCACGGCCCAGACGTCCTCGGACACGTGCGCGACCTCGACCGTCCCGCCGATCGCGCGTCCGGTGCCCCTGCCGCTCTGGTCGCCGGCCGGGGCGACGATCGTGACGTCGTGCCCGGCCTCGGTGAGCTCGGCGTAGACGGCCTCGATGCCGGGGGCGTCGTAGCCGTCGTCGTTGCTCAGCAGGATGCGCAGCGGCTCGGGTTCGGGGCCGGCGGCGGCGGGCGGCGCGCCGACGAGCGCGAGCCCCGCCAGGGAGAGGGTGATCAGCGTTTTCTTCATCGGTCGTCTCCTTCGGGAGTGGGGGTACCGATGGACGGGGGTGGGGCGCGGATCAGATCCAGCCGTGCAGGGACGCCGTGAAGGCGTCGAGGTCGTCGCGGTGGATGCAGTGCCCGGTGTCCGGGACGGTGCGCACCTCGAAGCCGCGCCCGCGGAGGGTGTCGGCGAGGTCGGCGGGCACCAGGTCGCTCGGGTCGGCGACCTGGACGAGGGACGGGACGGGCGGTGCGCCGCCGGGCACGCGGTCGCCGAAGCCCGGGAGGGCGTCGATGACGGAGACGTCCCAGTCGGCGTAGTCGGCCTTCTCGGCGTCGACGTCCTCGGGCGCCCAGCGCGGGTTCTGCCGCGCGATGTCGTCGCGGGCCATCGACTTGACGCGGCGGGCGAACGCGAGCATCGGCGAGTCCGGTTCGATGCCGCCGAGCCGCCACGCGGGGTCGCTGTAGACGGCGCGGGCGGGGCGCAGGTCGGCGACGGCGAGGGAGAGCGACAGCGCGCCGAGCGAGTGGCCGATCGCGACGTCCGCGCCGGCGGGCAGCGACTCGACGAGGTCGCCCGCGAAGTCCTCCGCCGTGTAGGCGGCGGCGCGCGGGCTGGCGCCGTGGCCGCGCAGGTCGGGCATCAGCACCCGGTAGCCGCGGGCGGCCAGCAGCGGCGCGAACCGCACCCACGTCCGGGCGGACGACATGACCCCGTGGATCAGGATCGCGGTGAGTTCGCCGTCGCCGAGTTCGTGGACCTTCAGCTTCATGGAGGGGGTCTCCTTCCGGCGCGCGTCAGCGCACGCCCTTGACGGGGAGGATGGCGACGGCGCCGGCGAGCGACGCGATCGCGGCGACGGCGAACAGCGTCGGGTAGCCGCCGAGCAGCCCGATCACCAGCGCGGCGGCGAACGGCGCGACGATCTGCGGGCCCGCGTTGGCCATGTTGAGGACGCCCATGTCGCGCGCGGCGTCCTCCTGGCGGGGCAGGACGAGCGTGACGATCGCGGTGTCGACGGCCATGTAGACGCCGAAGAACGCGCCGGAGAGGGCCGCGAACACCAGCATCGTCGCCCAGTTCGGGGAGAGCAGCGGCAGCAGCAGGGACGCGGCGCTGCCGAGGCCCGCGACGAGCACGAAGGTCTTGCGGCGGTCGAGCCGGTCGGACAGCGGGCCGCCGATCGCGGTGCACACGATCATGGAGACGGTGCTGACGAGCGTGATGACGGCGACGCCGTCGGCGGGTTCCATGCCGTCCGGGACGCCGATGTGGTCCTTCAGCAGGTACAGCAGGTAGCCGATGATCAGGAAGTAGCCGAAGATCATCAGCGCGCGGCCCGCGAACACCCAGCGGAAGTCGTCGTGCCGCAGCGCCGACAGGAACGACGCCAGGTTGTCGCGGAGGCCCGGACGGACGGCGTCCGCGTCCTTCGGCAGCTCGTCGGGGCGCGGGTCGTGCGTGCAGACGGCCATGAGGACGGCCGCGGCGACGAGCATCGCGCCGAGGACGACGTAGCCGAGCAGGATCGACCCGGTGAAGCGGCCCGCGACGACGATGCCGAGCAGCAGCCCGCCCTGCTGCCCGATCCCCATGATCGCGGAGGCGGAGCCGCGCCGCTCGGCGGGCACCCGGTCGGGGACGATCGCGGTCAGCGCCGCCTGGTACACGTTGCCCATGCCCTGGGCGAGGCACCAGCCGACGATCAGCAGCGGGATCACCTCGGCGGCGCCCATCCCCGCGGCGAAGACCAGCGTGAGGACGGCGCCGCCGAGCAGGTACGGGTTGCGGCGCCCGAACCGCGAGCGCGTCCGGTCCGACAGGGCGCCGCCGATCGGGTTGAGGAGCGTCGCGAAGACCGCGCCGATCCCGGTGACGATGCCGAGGTTCGTCACCTTGTCGGCGGCGTCGACGTTCTCGACCTGCAGCGGCAGCAGGATGCCGATCACGCCGCCGTAGAACGAGAACAGCAGCAGGTTGCCGACCAGCAGCATCGGCATGAGCAGCCGCGGCGAGCGGCGGCCCGCCGCGGCGGGGGTGTGGAGGGTGTTCATCGGGGGTGGTCCTCCAGGGGGGGGGGGGGGGAGGGGCCGGAGCGCACACCCTCCGGTCGCCTAGAGGGCGAGCGGAGTGCTCAGCCGGAGGTCGCCGAGGGAGCGGCCGGTGTCGAGGCGGTAGTCGCCGGGGACGAGCCGCCAGCCGTCGTCGGTCCAGATCTCGGCGGCGCGGCGCGGGATCTCGATGACGACGGTCGCGTCGGCGCCCGGGGCGGCCTCGGCGACGGCGAACCCGGCGAGGCGGCGGGCGGGACGGTCCGGGCCCGGTTCGGCGGGCGCGAGGTAGGTCTGCACGACCTCGCGCCCGGGCCGGTCGCCGGTGTTGCGGACCCGCACGGTCAGCGTGCCGCCCGCGCGGCCCGCGCGGTAGCTCGCCTCCTCGTACGACCAGGTGGTGTAGCCGAGCCCGGACCCGAAGGCGAACGCGGGTTTCGTCCCGGCCCGGTCCCAGGCGGCGTAGCCGACGAAGACGCCCTCGTCGTAGCGCAGGACGCCGTCGGCGGGGGTGACGTCCGTGACGGGGCAGTCGGCGAGCTCGGCGGGCCAGGTGGTGGGGAGCCGCCCGCCGGGTTCGCGGTCGCCGAGCAGCACGTCGGCGAGCGCGTGCCCGCCCTCCTGCCCGGGGAACCAGGTCAGCAGCAGGGCCGCGACGTCGTCGCGCCACGGCAGCTCGACCGGCGAGCCCGCGTTGACGACCGCGATGGTGCGCGGGTTCGCGGCGGCGACGCGCGCGACCAGCTCGTCCTGGCGGCCGGGGAGGCGCAGCGACGTGCGGTCGAAGCCCTCGCTCTCCACCTCGCCGGACGTGCCGACGACGACCACGGCGACGTCGGCGGCCGCCGCGGCGGCGACGGCCCGCTCCATCAGTTCGTCCGCGGGCGGGGTCGGCTCGCGGTGCGCGAGGGTGAAGCTGACGGCGGGGAACGGGCCGGCCGGGCCGTCGCCCATGGTGAAGGTGAGCCGGACGGCGACCTCGCGGCCCGCCGCCAGCTCGACGGGGACGGTGCGGGGCGGCGGGAACATGAACGCGGCGAAGACGTCGTCGCTCTCCGGCTCGATCACGTCCTCGAACACGACCTCGCCGTCCACCTCGAGCCGGAACGCGCCGAGGCCCTGCACCTCGAACCGGTGCGTCCCGCCGGCGTCCGGGACGTACGTCCCGTCGACCGTCACCGTCCGCAGGGCGTCGAAGGAGATCCCCGCCGGGAGCCCACCGATCCAGCGCAGTTCGCCGTCGGCCAGCGGGACCTCGCCGAGCAGCGCGCCGTCCGCGTCCCGGGCCCGGGCGCGCAGCGGGAACCGGGCGGCGGGCAGCCGGACGCTCGGGTCGGCGCCGCGCTCGTACACGACGTCGAGCCCGGCGGCGGTGAGCCCGTCGAGCGGGGAGACGACGTGCGCGGGGAACACCTGGGCGCTGCCGCCGCCCATCACGCGGGCGTCGGTGGCGAGCCCGCCGAGCAGCGCGATGCGGGCGTCGCGGGCGAGCGGCAGGATCCCGTCGTTGCCGAGCAGGGTGAACGAGCGGGCGGCGAGCTCGCGGGCGAGCGCGACCCCGTCGATGGTCTCGCCGGGGCCGGCCGGCCGGGCGCCGGACGTCGCGCCGGTGCGGCGCGCGAGGTCGATCACCCGGCGGACGTGCGCGTCCACGACCTCCTCGGGGACCTCGCCGGCCCGGACGGCCCGCGCGAGCGCGGGCCCGTAGACGGTCTCGGGGCCGGGCATCGCGACGTCGAGGCCGCCGCGTGCCGCGCCGACGGTGTCGCGGGCGCCGAACCAGTCGGACACGACGAACCCGTCGAAGCCCCACTCGTCGCGCAGCACCCGGTTGAGGAGCAGGTCGTTCTCGCTCATCGTCGTGCCGTTGACCGAGTTGTAGGACGCCATGACGCCCCACGGCCCGGCCTCCTTCACGACGATCTCGAACGGCCGCAGGTACAGCTCGCGCAGGGCCCGTTCGGACACGACGACGTCGGCGGTCATCCGCTCGGTCTCGAAGTCGTTCGCGACGAAGTGCTTCACGGTGACGGCGACGCCGCCGCCCTGCACGCCGCGCACGTACTCGGCCGCGAGCAGGCCGCTGAGCAGGGGGTCCTCGGAGAAGCACTCGAAGTGCCGGCCGCCGAGCGGGGACCGCTGCAGGTTGACGGTCGGGGCGAGGAGCACGTGCACGCCCTTGCGCCGCGCCTCCTGGGCGAGCAGCGCCCCGGCCCGCCGCAGCAGGGCGGCGTCCCAGGTGGCGGCGAGCGCGGTGGGGCTGGGCAGCGCGATGGAGGGGTCGGCGGACGACCATTCGAGGCCGCGGACGCCGATCGGCCCGTCGGACATCACGATCGGCCCGATTCCCAGCTCGGGCGCGGGCGGGAGCGTCCACATGTCGCGGCCCGCGAGCAGGCGGGCCTTGGCGTCCAGGTCCAGGTTCATCGGGGTCCTCTCCGGTGCGCGACGGGCGGCGGCGCGATCGGCGTTACGTTAAGCCGAACTACCGAGTGATCGGTAGGTGATGTGACTTTCTTGTTATGTAACCTCGGGTCTATCCTGAGCGCCATGCCCCGGAACCGCCGCGAAGAGATCCTCCTCGCCGCCCTGGACGTCTTCGGCGAGCGCGGTTACCAGGGCGCCTCGATCGCCGCCGTGGCCGAGCGCGTCGGCCTGTCCCAGCAGGGCGTCCTGCACTACTTCCCCAGCAAGGACCGGCTGCTCGCCGAGGTCCTGCGGCTGCGGGACGAGCGCGGGCTGGACGTCATCGCGCTCGGCAACTCCGGCGGGACGATCACCCTCGACACGATCTCCGCGATCATCGACTACAACCGGGAGCGGCGCGGGATCGTGCAGTCGTTCACGGTGCTGTCCGCCGAGAGCGTCCTCGACGACCATCCGGCGGCGGACTTCTTCCGCGACCGCTACCGCGAGTCCCGGGAGTGGATGGCCGACATCGTCCGCGCCGAGTGCGGCCCCGACCTGCCCGGCGGCGTCACCCCCGAGCAGGCGGCACCGCTGCTCCTCGCCGTCATGGACGGGTTGCAGCAGCAGTGGCTGCTGCAGCCGGACGAGATCGACATGCCGGGCCTCTTCCGCGCCTTCCTCGCGCTGCTGCGCGCGAACGTCGCGCCTCCGGGCGGCCGGGAGGGGGACGGCGGAGCGTCGCCGGAGTGACGGGGCCCGGCGACGCTCCGCCGTGACCGCCGCCGCGTTCGGCCGGTACCGCGGGGCCTCCGCGCGGGCCCTGCACGCCCTCCCGGACGGATTCCCCGGCCGCCTTTCGGACACCAGGGGTTACTCGCCATAATCTCTCCGGACCGGACCAGGCGGGGAGATCCAGATGAGTACGGAGAAGTTGCTGAGGCCGGTGGTGGATCCGTCCCTGCCGCCGGACGAACGCGACGTGCTGGCCGAGAGCGCGGAGGGGCTCACGCCGGCGGGCGACGACCCGCCGAAGGGCGGCGGGCGCACCGGCGCCGACCGGTGGTGGGCGCTCGGCATCGCCACCGCGTGCGGGTTCGCGCCCGCCGCGACGCTGCCGTGGCTGCTCGGCGGGATCGGCGCGCTGCTCGGCGTCCTCGCGCAGATCGGGACGGCCCTGCTGTGGTGGCGGTTCGGGTTCGGCGCGTTCCTCGGCGGCGGGACCGCCCTGCAGATCGTGTCGTGGATCGTGCTGTACGCGTGCTGCGGCGACGGCGTGCGGGAGCGGCTCGGCCGCGCCCACCACGGCCGGTACTACCTCACCGACGACCTCGGCGGGACCGTGCAGGACGTCGGGCGGGCGCAGCGCGCCGTCGAGACCGTCCTGGCGTCCGAGATCCACAAGGCGGGACTGCTGGACGGGGACGGCGTCGACGTCCGGGCGATCGAGTGGGAGATCGCCGTCGCCGGCCGGGAGGCGACGGTCGAGAAGCGTGCGCTGCGCAGGCTCGCCAAGGAGAACCCGGGCGACGACGCCCTGCGGCAGGCGATCAAGCCGCGCTGGCGCACCGTCAACGAGGCGCGCAATCGGATGAGGGAGCGGGTGGCGGCGCTGAACGCCTACGGGAACAAGGTGCGGCTCGCCGACCACGCCTACCGGGCGATGCAGAAGGGCTCGGGCTCGGAGGAGCAGTTCCGGGCGCGGCTGGCGGAGGTCCGGGAGGCCGCGGCGGCGCTGGCCGCCGCTCCCGCGGGCGGGGAGGCGCGCACGTGAGCTCGATGTCGCCCCGCGCGAAGCGGATCAACAAGCACGTCCCCGACTGGGTGATGGTCCTGGGCGCCTGTCTCGCGCTCGCGCAGCCGGTCGTGGCGATCGTCTGGCTCGCGAACACGGTCGGCGACCCCAAGAAGGTCACGTACCTGGTGACCGGCGAGAGCTCCGACGCGATGCTGACGTACTACACGCCGGACTCCATCGAGACCGACACGATCGCGGCGACCAAGCTGCCGTTCCGGATGGACTTCCAGGCGGACGGCGACGAGTACCTGCGGGTCTCCGCACGCAACGACGAGGACGGCACGGCCGGTGCCCTGACCTGCACGATCCTGGTGGACGGGAAGGTCGTCGAGCAGGATCGGTCGAGCGGGACGAGCGAGGCGTCGTGCAGCGGCACGGCGAAGCGGATGAAGCCGGTGGCGGGGGCGAAGCTACCGCCGCTGACCGGGGCGATCACCCCGGAGGTGCAGCGGCTCGAGAAGACGGTCGAGCTGAAGCGCTACCCGGGGACCGGGGCGCGGGTCGTCGGGCGCGTCACCGACGCCGAGGCGCGGCTGTCGTACGCCGAGCTGGGGCGGCCGTGGGAGCCGTTCAGCACCGAACCGTACGGCCCGTACACCGGCAGCCAGAAGTTCGAGACCGAGGCGGAGTGGCAGGCCCTGATCGGCTCCCGGGTCGTGGACGACGGCGTCATGGGCGCCTACAGCGGCCCGAACCGGCTGCGGGACGTCGCCGCGGCGATCCAGGACGCCCGCCAGTTCGACGGCTTCCGCGAGGGCACGACCGGGCGCGACGTCGCGTCGCAGCCGTTCAAGGTGAGCGGCCGTCCGGCGTGGGTGCTGGTGCGGGAGATGCACTTCGAGCAGTCCGACCTGCGGGCGACGATGGACCTGTCGGTCGTCGTGGTCGTCGACACCGGGCAGGAGCGTCCGTCCAGCCTGTGGATCGACATCCCGAACACGCACCAGCAGTACTGGGCGGACGTCAACACGATCGTCCGCTCGCTGCGGGTCGTCCCCTGATCCGCCCGGGCGTCAGGCCCGGCCGGTCGCGCGCAGGAGGAGTTCGCGGAGCGTCCGCTGCTCCTCCTGCGTGAGCCGGGTGACCGGCGAGTTCTCCGTCAGCATCGCGAGCAGCCGCGCGCGGACGTCCGTCCCCTGCGGCGTCAGCGCGAGGATCTTGGCGCGGCGGTCGGTGGGATGGGGGCGGCGCTCGACGAGCCCGAGCCGTTCGAGCCGGTCGACGATGAACGTCGCGTTGGACGGCTCGCAGCTCATCCGGTCGGCGAGGTCGCGCATGGTCATCGGCCCGGCGAGCTCGCGCAGCGCGGTGGCCTGCGGGGCGGTCAGGTCGAGGTTCACCGCGCGCTCGCGCACGTGGACCTCGAGCTGCGTCGCGAGGCCCTTCACCAGCCCGCAGATCTCCTGCTCGGCCAGGGCGTGCGGTTCCGCTTGCGCTTCCACCCGGCCAGTCTACGCACCCCCGATAAGCTTGCAACTTGAATAGTTCTAGCTATAACGTTCCCGGTGCCGGGCCGCGCAGGGCGGTCCCGATCGCCGTGGAGGCACGCCATGAGCAGGTGGAACACCGAGGCCCCGATCCGCTCCGCCGAGGTCGGCGAGCTGCGCGTCGGCTACGTGCCCGACGGCGTCGGGTGGCTCCGGTCGCGCGGCTGGTTCCCGGACACGACCGACGCCGACTGGGCGCGCCACCCGGACGTCCTGACCGCCTCGGGCGCGCTCGCGGCGAGCATGGGCGGCCTCCTCGTCGAGCACGGCGACCGCGCCCTGCTGATCGACGCGGGCATCGGACCCGTCCGGCAGGCCGACGACCCCGCGAACCCGCACGTCGGCGCGGCCGCCGGCGGCGCGCTCCTGGACAACCTCGCCGCGCTCGGGCGCACGCCCGACCAGGTCGAGGCCGTCGCCTACACGCACCTGCACCCCGACCACGTCGGCTGGTCGGACCGGTTCGCCCGCCATCTGGTCGCCGCACCCGAATGGGACCACCGCGACGGCGAGCTCGACGCCGTCGCCGACCGCGTCGAGACCGTCGGGGACGGCGACGAGATCTTCCCCGGCGTCCGCGTCCTCGCCACCCCCGGCCACACCCCCGGGCACACCGCCTACGTCCTGGAGTCGGGCGGCGAGCGGCTCATCGCCCTCGGCGACTCCTTCCACTCGCCCGTCCAGTTCGAGCACCCCGGCTGGAAGGTCGCCGTCGACCACGACCACGAGCGGGCCGCCGGGCTGCGGCGCCGCCTCGCGGACGAACTCCGCGACGGCCGCACGCTCGCGTTCGGAATCCACTTCGCGGACGTCCAGTTCGGCCGCGTCCACGAGACCGCGGGCACCCTCGCCTGGCGCCCCGAGCACTGACCGCGCCGCCGGCGATCCGGTGCAACCGGACGCCGCTCCGCGGGGTTCGTTCAGGTGTCGCACGCCCGGAGGGGGCGTGCGCACCGACGATTGGAACCCACATGGACCTGCAGCTCACCGGCCGCGTCGCGCTCGTCACGGGCGCGTCGAAGGGGATCGGGCTCGCCGTCGTCCGGACCCTGCTGGACGAGGGCGCCCGCGTCGCCGCCGTCTCCCGCAAGTCCGGGGCGGACCTCGACGCGCTCGCCGGGCCGAACCTCCTGCACGTCCCGGCCGACCTCACCGACCCGGCCGCCCCGGCGGAGGCCGTCCGGCGGACGGTCGAGACGTTCGGCGGCCTCGACGTCCTGGTGAACAACGCGGGCGGCCCGCCGCCGGGGGCGACGCTCCCGCGGTTCGGGTTCCTGACCCCGACCGACGACGACTGGCGCGCGATGTTCGAGTTCAACCTGTTCGCGGTCGTCCGGACGGTGCGGGCGGCGATCCCCCACCTGCTGGACGCCGACGCGGGGGCGATCGTGAACGTGTCGTCGGGCAACGGGCGCAGGCCGGGGCCGATGAACTACGACTACAACGCCGCGAAGGCCGCCGTGAACAACCTGACGAAGGGGCTGTCGGAGGAGTACGGGCCGCAGGGCGTCCGGGTGAACACGGTGTCGCCGGGCCCGGTCCGGACCGCGTGGTGGACGGACGAGGGCGGCGCGGCCGACGTCCTGGCGGGCGCGACCGGCGCCGACCGGGACGCGATCCTCGACGGTGGCGCCGCGGAGATGATGAACCTGGTCACCGGACGGCTCGTCGACCCGCGGGAGGTCGCGGACGTCATCGCGCTGCTGGCCTCGCCCCGGTCGGCGAGCACGACGGGCGCCGAGGTGGCCGTCGACGGCGGCTTCCTGAAGGAGGTCTGACCGCGACGGCGCCCCCGGCCCGGGGGGCCGGGGGCGTCCCCGTGGCTCACTCCTCCTCGGCCGCCGGGCGGCGGCGGGGAAGAAGGAGGGCGGGGACGAGCGCCAGCGCGATCATCGCGACCGCGAACAGGTAGGTGTGCTGGAACGCCCCCGCGAGCGGCCCGGCGATCGCCGCGCGGGCGTCCGCGCCGAGCCCGTGGACGGCCTGCAGGGCGCCGCCCTCGCCCGCCGCGGGCACCAGGTCGTCCATCCGCGTCGCCAGCACCACCGACGCCAGCGCCGTGCCGATCGCCCCGGCCGTCGTGTTGACCAGGCTGACGGTCGTGCTCGCCGCCGGGGCCTGCGCGTGCGACATGCCGCGCGTCGCCGCCGTCATCGCCGGCATCATCGTCGCGCCGCCGCCCGCGCCCATCAGCACCATCGTCGCGCACAGCGCCCAGTAGGGCGCGTCCGCGTCGAGCTGCAGCGCGAACAGCGCGAACCCGGTGAGCCCCAGCGCGGCCGACACCGGGACGAGCCGTCCCGGCGGCACCCGGTCGGCGATCCGGCCCGCGATCTGCATCGCGATGCCGGAGCCGAGCGCGAACGGGATGCCGAGCGCCCCCGCGACCGTCGCCGACTCGCCCCGCACGACCTGCAGGTAGAGGGGGAGCAGCAGCATCGACCCGAAGTAGCCGGTGGCGAACAGCGCCAGGGTGGCCGTGGCGGCCGCGAACGACCGGTCCCGGAACGGGCGCAGGTCGATCAGCGGGTGCGCGGCGGTGAGCGCCCGCGCGACGAACCCGGCGATCAGCGCCGCGCCCCCCAGCAGCGGCACCAGGACGGCCGGCGCCGTGAAGTCGCCGCGCTCGCCGCCGCTGGTCACCCCGTACATCAGGGCCGCCAGGCCGGGGGAGAGCAGGAGCAGCCCGACGCCGTCGAGCGGGCGCCGCTCCCCGGGGACGTCCCGGGGGAACAGCCGCGCGGCGAGCAGCACCACCGCGACCGTGATCGGCGCGTTGATGAAGAACATCCACCGCCACGACACCTCGTCGATGAGCCAGCCGCCGAGGACGGGTCCCGCGAGCGGCCCGACGAGGATCGCGAGGCCCATCGTGCTCATCGCCTTGCCCAGCTCGTCCCTGTTCGCGCTGCGCAGCAGGATCGTCATGCCGACCGGCATCACGAGGCCGCCGCTGAATCCCTGGAGCACCCGGAACGCGATCAGCGACTCGATGTTCCAGGCGAGCCCGGCGAGCACGGACGCGCCGCCGAACGCGGCGATCGCGGCGAGGTAGAGCCGCCGGGCGCCGAACCGGCCGACGGCCCACGCGGTCGTCGGCATGACGGCGCCGAGCGCCAGCGAGTACCCGGTCGCGACCCACTGGATGGTGGCGAGCGGTGCCGTGAACTCCTGCGCCAGCCGGTTGACGGCGATGTTCACGACCGTCATGTCGAGCGAGATCATGATCGAGCCGAGGACGAGCACCAGCGCGATCGTCATCGGCCCGGGGGCCGTCCCCGTCGCGGGGACGGCCCTGGGGGCGGTCATGGTCGTCATGTCAGGCTCCGTACGGCCGGACGGCGCGGGCGTCGCGCAGCGCGTGCCCCCACCAGGCGAGCTGGTCGAGCAGGACCTTCGCGGCGGCGCCGGCCCCGTCCGGGTCGACCGGGAGGCCGTCCGGGCCGAACCCGTTCCACGGGCCGTGGAAGCTGACCATGTCGCGCATGGTCGCGGTGTGCAGCTCGGCGAAGACGCCGCGCAGATGCTCGACGGCCAGCTTCCCGCCCGTGTAACCGCCGTACGAAACGAAGCCGACGGGCTTGGCGCGCCACTCGTGGAAGTGGTGGTCGATCAGGTTCTTCAGGGTGCCGGGATAGCTGTGGTTGTACTCGCAGGTCACGATGGTGTACGCGTCGGCCGCGGCGAGCACCTCGGTGGCGCGGTCGAACGTCTTGGACGTCGGCGCGCCGATCGACGACGGCGGATCGACGTCCGCGGCGTCGATCACGTCGATGGTCATGTCGTCGCGCTGCCGGGCCTGTGCGGCGAACCAGGCGCCGACCGTGGGCCCCAGCCGGCCCTCCCGGGTGCTGCCGATGACGATCGCGAGGCGGAGCGGCGTGTCGGTCATCTCTTCTCCTTGAGCGGGCTCTTCGTGATGTCCTCGAAGTTACGGAGGCCCGCCGTGACCGGGCATCCGTCAGATGACTGGGCCGGACGACCGGCCCGCCCCCACTCTGAGACCTCAACATTGATTGAGGTCAACCCCCGGCACGCTCGGCTTCCCGGACGCGCGGCGGGGAGCGCCGTTACACGCCGAACCACGTTGTGAGACCTCGGAGAAGCACCGCCCGCTCAGCCGGACGTCCCGACGGCGTCGAGCAGCCGGCGGATCAGGGCCCGCTCCGGTTCGGTCTCGGCGAGGTCGAGGGCCTCCCGGTACGCGGCGGCGGCCTCCGGGAAGCGGCCGAGGCGGCGCAGCAGGTCGGCGCGGGCCGCCGCGTACGGGTGGTAGCCGCGCAGCCGGGGCTCGCCGGCCAGGCCGTCGAGGAGCGCCAGTCCCGCCGCCGGGCCGTCCCGCATCGCCACCGCCGCCGCCCGGTTCAGCGCGACGACCGGCGACGGCGTCAGCGCGAGCAGGACGTCGTACAGCGCGACGATCTGCGGCCAGTCGGTGGACGGGACGTCCGGGGCCTCGTCGTGCAGCGCCGCGATCGCGGCCTGCACCCCGTACGGGCCGGGCGCGCCGCCGGTCAACGCCTCCTCCGCCAGGCGGCGGCCCTCCTCGATCAGCGGGCGGTCCCAGCGGGAGCGGTCCTGCTCCTCCAGCAGGAGCAGGCCGCCGTCGGCGCCGACCCGCGCGGCGTTCCGGGCGTGCGTGAGCAGCATCAGCGCGAGCAGCCCCGCGGTCTCCCGCTCGTCCGGCAGCAGGCGCCGCAGGATGCGCGCCAGCCGCACCGCCTCCTCCGCGAGGTCGTTCCGCGCGGCCGCGTACCCCTCGGTGAAGATCGAGTAGAGCACCTGCAGGACGCCCGGGAGCCGCGCGGGCAGCTCGTCCGGTCCGGGCACCCGGAACGGGATGCGGGCCTCGCGGATCCGGTGCTTGGCCCGCACGATCCGCTTCGCCATCGTCGCCGTCGGGACGAGGAACGCCCGCGCGACCTCGGGCGTCGTGAGGCCCGCGAGGCACCGCAGGGTGAGCGCCGCCCGGTCCTCGGCGGCCAGCGCCGGGTGCGCGCACGTGAAGAACAACTGCAGCCGCTCGTCCGGCAACCCGCCGTCCGGCGCCGGCGCCGGGGCGGGCCCGGTCCGTTCCGCCTCCACTTGCAGGAGGGCGAGACGGGCCGCGTACGCGCGGTCGCGCCGCAGCCGGTCGACGGCCTTGCGGCGCGCCGTCGTCATCAGCCACGCGCCCGGACTCGGCGGCACCCCCCGGACCGGCCAGTGCACGAGCGCCGCCTCGATCGCGTCCGAGGCGACCTCCTCGGCCAGGTCGAGGTCCCCGAACCGCCGGACGAGCGCGGCCAGCAGCAGGCCGCGCTCCTCCCGGAAGATCGCCTCGACCGAGGCCCGGGCGTCCGGTTCGGGCACGTCAGTACTCGTCGGTGACCGGACGGACGACGATGGAGCCGTCGCGGGCGCCGGGGCAGCGGGCCGCCCAGTCGAGCGCCGCGTCCAGGTCGGGCACGTCGATGACGTAGTACCCGCCGAGGACCTCGCGGGCCTCGGCGAACGGGCCGTCCGTGGTGATGATCCGCTCGCCGTCGGCGGTGACCCGGACCTTCGTGGCCGTGGTCATGTCGGCGAGCGCGTGCGACGCGACGACGACGCCCGCGCCCTGGATGTCGGCGTCGAACTTCTGCCAGTCCGAGAAGTCGCAGACGGCCAGCGCCTCCGCCTCCTCCGCGCTGTCCGCCGGGGCCGTGTTGATCAGCAGCATGTACTTCATGGTGTTCGCTCCCGTGTCGTGTTGCCGTATGCCATCTCTACGAACGGGAGTTCCCCCCATGGACACCCTCCCCGTGACTTTCTTCGTCCGCCGGGGAGTCCCCTCAGGACCCTAGTCTCTCGAACCGTTGTTCCTGGCCGGCGGCCCGTGGCGGGGCTTCCCGCCTTGCGCCTTCTCCGTCCGCGTGTTCGCGTTCTCGCCGGGTCCCGTGGGCGGGCCGCTCGGACGGACGGGCGAGGACGGCGCGGGGTCCTCGGGCGGGCCCGGGGTCGCCGACGGCCGCTCCGACGGCCGCGCGCTCGGCGACGGCCCGCGCGGCACCGTCCGTCCCGGGGTGCCCGGCGCGGTCGCCGGGGCGGACGAGCGGGCGTTCGGGGTCGACAGCGCGGGCGGGGCGACGGGGTTGACGTGCCGTCCGGGCGCCGCCGGGTCGGTGCGGGCGGGCGTCGGCGTCGGCGACGGCTCGGCCCGCTCGCCCTGGCCGGGCAGGTTGCCGGTGCCCGCCGCGATCGCGACGCCGCCGCAGACGGCGAGCGTCACGGCCACCACCATCGCCTTGACCGTCAGGAACCGGCGCAGGACGGGACGCCGCGGGCGTTCGGGCTCCGCGTGCCGCGCCCGGACGGCGGCGGCGAACGCGGCGGCGGCGGCGTCCTCGCCCGCCCGGTCGGCGGGACGGGCGGGCGCCGCGGCGGCGTCGAGGAGTTCGCGCAGTGCGGTGTGCCTCCCGGCCGGGGCGGACCCGGACAGGAGGAGTTCGGCGGCCCGGCGCCCCGGCCGCCCGGACCTGCGGTCGTCGTTCATCTCACCCCTTCAGCGCCGGTACCGCCGCTTTTGTCACTCTGCAGGAGGGGGAGCGGATCCGTCCGCGGACGCGGTGGCGGGCCGGTGCCCGGTTCCGCGTCCGGTTTCGTGTCCGATGCCGCGTCCGGGTGCGCGTCCGGGTGCGCGGCCAGCCGGTCGGCGAGCCGCCGCAGCCCCCGGTACGCGGCCGTCCGGACCGCTCCCGGACGCTTGCCGACGACCTTGCCCGCCGCCTTGGAGTCCAGGCCGACCACCACCCTCAGCAGCACCGCCTCGGCCTGGTCGGGGGGCAGTTCGGCGATCAGCCGCAGCGCGTCCCGGGTGGCGATGCCGTCCAGGGCGTCCGCCTCGGTGTCGCCGTCGGACGCGAGCGCGACCAGGACGTCGTCGGACAGTTCGGCGGCGGGCCGCCGGGACGTGCGGCGCAGCTGGTCGAGGGCCCGGTGCCGGGTGATCGTCGCGGTCCAGCCGCGGAAGCCGTCCAGGTCGCCGCGGAAGCCGGGCAGGTCGCGCGCGATCTGCAGCCACGCCTCGGACGTCACGTCCTCGGCGTCCGCGCCGACGAGCGCGGCGGCGAACCGGAGCAACCGGGGCTGCACATCGCGGTACAGCAGCCGGAAGGACGGCTCGTCGCCGTCCTGCGCCGCCCGCAGGGCGCGATTGAGCTCGGCGTCCCGCTCGGTGGGCACCGCCCGCGACTTCCTTGTCACCCGCAGCATTGTGCAGAAATTTTCCCTGCCCCGCCGGGCCTTCCGCGATCCTTTCCGGCCGGACCGGGACACCGGCAGGTCCCGGCGGCCCGGGAGAACCCCATGACCTCGCAGGACCAATCCGGCGAAGTCGTCCGGGCGCCGGGAACAATCCCGGGGGCCCCGTCGGTTATACGAGACAGCCGATGTGCCTGGTGTCCCCGGGCCTCACCTATAGCCTTCACGGAATACCGTTCGGCTGGAGCCGTGTTGTGCATCTCGCCGAGAGGCGACCCGCACATCGGCGCTCGATCAGGGCCCCGCCGGGCCGCACCGCCCGGCCGGGGCCCTGGTCTTTGCCCGCTTGCCGCAGTCGCCGACTCGCCCGAGGGCTCGCGGCGGTCCGGGTCCGCTCCGGCCGGGAATCGGGCTGGGCGGGTACATGGGACAATCCCCGCATGAGTCTCGCGGCGCATCTGGAGGAGCTCGGCCTGCCGCTGGTCGAGGAGCAGCTTCGGCACCCGACCGTCGCGGGGATCGCGCGCGGCGACCTCGACGAGGCGGTGTTCCGCTCCTGGCTGGAGCAGGACTACCTCTACCTGCTCGACTACACGCGCGTCTTCGCCCGCCTCGCCTGGCAGGCCCCGGACGCGCACCTGGGCGTCCTCGTCGACCTCGCGCACTCCACGCTCCACGAGGAGCTGGCCCTGCACCGGTCGCTGTCCGCCGAGTTCGGCGCAGACCTCGAGGGCGCGAAGAAGGGCCCCGCCTGCGCCGCGTACAGCGCGTTCCTGCTGGAGAGCGCCGCCTCCTACACCGACGGCCTCGCCGCCCTGTACCCGTGCATGTGGGGGTACTCGACCCTCGGCCTGCGGCTCGCCGAGAACCCGCCCGCCGAGCCCCGGTACCGGCGCTGGGTCGACACCTACGCCGACCCCGATTTCGCCGCCCTCACCCGCCGCTGCGCCCAGATGATCGACGAGTCGGGCGCCGACCCCGCGCGCGCCGAACGGTTCTTCCTCGAGGGCATGCGCCACGAGCTGGCCTTCTGGGACGTCCCCGCCTGATCGGCGCACGCGCGTCCGGCGCACGCGCGTTCAGCGGACGCGGAACGCCTCCAGCATCCGCGCGAGCGCGGCCCACGCGTCGTCCAGGTCGCGGCCGGGGTGCGCCGAGCCGGCGAGCCACAGGGCCGCCTCGTTCATCGCGCCCGACAGCAGGTGCGCGAGCGGCTCGACCGGCCGCGGCGCGATCGTGCCCAGCTCGATCAGGCCGGTCAGCGCGTCCGTGAGGTGCCGCGCGGACGCGGCCTCGTCCATCGCGCGCCACTCGGCCCAGCCGAGCACCGCCGGGCCGTCCACGAGCATGACGCGCTGGACGTCCGGGGCGGTGCTCGCGGTCAGGAACGCCCGGCACCCGGCGAGGAGCCGGTCCCACGGGTCGTCCTCGGCGTCGGCCGTCGCCGCGACCAGCGCCGCGACCTCGCCCTGCACCTCCCGCAGCACCTCCCGGAACAGGTCGCCCTTGCTGTCGAAGTGGTGGTAGAGGGCGCCTTTGGTCATCCCGGCGGCGGCCACGATCTCGGTGAGCCCGACCGCCGCGTAGCCGCGCTCGGCGAACAGCCGCCTGCTCTCGCGCAGCAGCCTGCGGTGCGTCTGCTCGCGTTGCCTGTGCCGGACGCCGTCCATCGCGCTCCCTTTGACATACCGACGGTACGTGAATAGCGTACTTGACATACCGCCGGTATGTGAAAGGGGTCTTCATGCGTCTGACCAGCTTCTATCCAGTGATCTGCACGTCCCGCATCGCCGAGTCGCGCGACTTCTACACCGGCCTGCTCGGGTTCGAGCCGACGTTCGAGGCCGACTGGTACGTCAGCCTCCGCCGCCCCGGCCCGCCCCCGTACGAGCTGGCCCTCCTCGACCACACGCACCCGACGCTGCCCGAGGCGTACCGCGCGCCCGTCCGGGGGCTGCTGCTCAACTTCGAGGTCGAGGACGTCGACGCCGAGTGGGACCGGCTCGTCGTCCAGGGCGGGCTGACGCCCCAACTGTCCCTGCGCGACGAGGACTTCGGCCAGCGCCACTTCATCGTGGCCGACCCGGACGGCGTCCTGATCGACGTCATCACGCCGATCGCCCCGTCCGGCGAGTTCGCCGATCAGTACGTCGAGGCCAGCGCCGGGTAGTCGGTGTAGCCCGCCGCGCCGCCCCCGTACACCCGGCGGGGGTCGTACTCGGCCGGCGGGGCACCGGCGGCGAAGCGCTCCGGAAGGTCGGGGTTCGCGATGAACAGGCGGCCGAACGAGAAGACGTCCGCCAGACCGGCCGCGACCGCCTCCTCCCCGGCCCGCCGCGTCGTCGGCTCGGGCCCGTTGAAGTTGCCGATCAGCGTGCCCGGCCAGCGCGGCCGCAGGTCGGCGAGCGCCCCGTACGTCCCGCGCTCGATGACGTGCAGGTACGCGAGGCCGCGCGGCGCCAGGGCGGCCACGAGCGCCCGGTACGTGCCCTGCGGATCCTCCTCGGCGATCTCGTTCTCCGGGTTGCCGGGCGAGATCCGCAGGCCCGTGCGCTCCGGCCCGACCGCCTCCGCGACGGCCTCGACGACGTCGAGCGCGAACCGGAGCCGTCCGGACCGCGAGCCCCCGAACCGGTCGGTGCGCCGGTTCGTGTTCTCGGCGAGGAACTGCTGGATCAGGTACCCGTTCGCGCCGTGGATCTCGACGCCGTCGAATCCCGCCCGGATCGCCGCCCGCGCCTCGTCGGCGAAGTCCGAGATCGTCGCCTCCGCCTCGGCGGTCGTCAGCGGGCGCGGCGTCACGTGCTCGACGAGGCCGTCCCGGGTGAAGATCGGCTCCGACCCGATCCGGACGGCTGACGGCGCGACGGGCGTCGCGCCGTCCGGGAGCGTCAGCGGGTGCGTCATCCGCCCGACGTGCCAGAGCTGCGCGAAGATCCGCCCGCCCGCGGCGTGCACGGCGCCGGTCACCGCGCGCCACCCCTCGACCTGGGCGTCCGTCGCCAGGCCGGGGATGCCGGGCCCGCCCTTGCCCAGCGGGTTCGGCCAGATCCCCTCGGACACGATCAGCCCGGCCCCGGCCCGCTGCGCGTAGTACTCGGCGGTCAGCGGGTTCGGGACGCCCGTCGCGTCGTCGGCCCGCCCGCGCGTCATCGGCGCCATCGCGATCCGGTTGGGCAGGTCGAGGTGCGGACCGGTGTAGGGGCTCAGGAGGTCGCTCATGGTCTCTTTCCTTCCGTCGTCGTGGTCGTTCGGCGTTCGCGGGGCGCTCAGCGGGCGACGGCCGTGGCCTCGACTTCGATCCGCCAGTCGGGCTGCGCGAGCGAGGACACCTCGAGGAGGGTGTCGGCGGGGTACGGCTCGCTGAGGAACTCCTCGCGGAGCTTGATGACGTCGTCCAGGTCGGCGGCCATGTCGCGGACGAAGATGCCGATCTTGACGACGTCGGTGAGGTCGGCCCCGGCCTCGTTCAGCACGCGCCGCACGTTGCGGAACGCCTGGCGGCCCTGCTCGAGGAATCCGCCGGGGACCGTCCGGCCCTGCTCGTCGATGCCGGCCTGGCCGGAGACGTGGATGAACCCGTTCGCCCGGATCGCCTGCGAGATCTTGTACGGCTCGTACCAGTCGGGGGTGGTGGCGATGCGCTCGATCATGACGTTCTCCTTAGATGCATGTACCTACATGTTTTGTATGTGCATGCATCTTGGCTGGAGCGGTATCCTTTTGTCAACACGGAAGACCGGGGTGGCTGAACATGGAGACGGACGGCGCGCGCTGGGACCGGGTCGTGACCCTGCACGGAGGCGTCGAGCAGCGGCTCGCCAAAGCGCTCCAGCGGCGGCACGGCATCGGGCTCTCGGAGTACCGGGCGCTCTGCCGGCTCGTCCACGCCCCCGACGGCGAGCTGCGCATGCAGGAACTCGCCGCCCTCATCGGCCTCAACCAGAGCTCGGTCAGCCGGCTCGTCACCCGCCTGGAGAGCGCGGGACTGACCCGGCGCGACCACTGCCCCGCCGACCGCCGCGGCGTCTACACGCAGGTCACCGACGAGGGCCGCGCCGTGCAGGAGAAGGCCGCCCCCACCTACGAGGGGGAGCTGACCGCCGCGCTCGACGACGCCGCCGCCGAGCCCGCGTTCGCACCGCTCGTCCAGATGCTGCGCGCCCGCTGAACACGCGAACGCGCGGCCCCTCGGGTGAGGGACCGCGCGTTTCGTGACGGGCGGTCAGTTCGCGTTCGCCGCCGGAACCCTGGGACGGTCCGGCGCGGCCGTCGCCGGGGCCGGCCCGGCGTCGTCGGCGAGCGCCTTGAACCGGCGCAGCCGCAGGCTGTTGCTGACCACGAACACCGACGAGAACGCCATCGCCCCGCCCGCGATCATCGGGCTGAGCAGGCCCGCCGCCGCCAGCGGCAGCGCCGCCACGTTGTAGGCGAACGCCCAGAACAGGTTCCCCTTGATCGTCCGCAGCGTGCGCCGCGACAGCCGGATCGCGTCCGCCGCCGCCCGCAGGTCGCCGCGCACCAGCGTCAGGTCGGACGCCTCGATCGCCACGTCCGTCCCGGTGCCCATCGCCAGGCCCAGGTCGGCCTGCGCGAGCGCCGCCGCGTCGTTCACGCCGTCCCCGACCATCGCGACCGTCCGGCCCTCGCCCTGCAGCCGCTTCACGACGTCGACCTTGTCCTTCGGCAGGACGTCCGCGATGACCTCGTCGATCCCGACCGCGTCCGCCACCGTCCCGGCCACGGTCGCGTTGTCGCCGGTCAGCAGCACCGGCCGCAGCCCCAGGTCACGGAACCGCCGCACCGCCTCCGCCGACGTCGGCTTCACCTCGTCCGCGACCGTCAGGACCGCGCGCGCCGCGCCGTCCCAGCCGACCGCCACCGCCGTGTGCCCGAGCGCCTGCGCGTCCGCCATCGCCTTCTCCAGCTCCGGCGTCAGGTGCTGCGACCACTCCGCGAGGAGCTGCGGCCGCCCGACGAGCACGCCGCGCCCGTCCACCATGCCCTGGACGCCCAGGCCCTCGACGTTCGCGAAGTCCTCGACCGTCCCGAGGGAACCGGCCCGCTCCCGCGCGCCCGTCGCGATCGCCTGCGCGATCGGGTGCTCCGACGCGTCCTCCAGCGCCCCCGCGAGCCGCAGCGCCTCGTCCGCCTCGACGCCCGCCGCGGTGACGACGTCCACGAGCGCCATCTTCCCGGTCGTGACCGTGCCCGTCTTGTCGAGGACGACCGTGTCGATCGCCCGCGTCGACTCCAGCACCTCCGGACCCTTGATCAGGATCCCGAGCTGGGCGCCGCGCCCCGTCCCGACCATGAGGGCGGTCGGGGTGGCCAGGCCCAGCGCGCACGGGCAGGCGATGATCAGCACCGCGACGCCCGCGGTGAACGCCGCCGCCGCGCCGGCGCCCGTCCCGATCCAGAAGCCCAGCGTCGCGACCGCCAGCGCGATCACGATCGGGACGAAGATCCCCGAGATCCGGTCCGCGAGCCGCTGCACCTGCGCCTTGCCGGTCTGCGCGTCCTCGACGAGCCGCGCCATCTGCGCGAGCTGCGTGTCCGAACCGACCCGCGACGCCCGCACCAGCAGCCGCCCGCCCGCGTTCACCGTCGCGCCCGTGACCGGGTCGCCCGGCGCGACCTCCACCGGAACCGACTCCCCGGTCAGCAGCGACGCGTCCACCGCCGACGAGCCCTCCTCGACCGTCCCGTCCGTCGCGATCTTCTCGCCCGGACGGACGACGAACAGGTCCCCGACCTTCAGGTCCTCGACCGGGATCCGCTCCTCGCGGCCGTCCCGGACGATCGACACCTCCTTCGCGCCGAGCTCCAGCAGCGCCCGCAGCGCCGCGCCCGCCCGCCGCTTGGACCGCGCCTCGAAGTACCGGCCCGCGAGGATGAACGCGATGACGCCCGCGGCCGCCTCGAGGTAGATGTTCATCGAGCCGTCCGAACGGGTCATCGAGAACTCGAACCCGTGCTTGATCCCCGGCTCCCCGGCCGTCCCGAAGAACAGCGCCCACAGCGACCAGCCGAACGCCGCGAGCGTCCCCATCGAGACGAGCGTGTCCATCGTCGCCGCGCCGTGCCGCACGTTCGTCCACGCGGCCCTGTGGAACGGCCACCCCGCGTACACGACCACCGGCGCGGCGAGCGTCAGCGACAGCCACTGCCAGTACTCGAACTGCAACGCCGGGACCATCGCCATCGCGATCACCGGGACGGCCAGGACGACCGAGGTGACCAGCCGCTGCCGCAGCGGCGCGAGCTCGTCGGCGGGCTCGGCCGCCTCCGGGGCCGCACCCGCCGCCTTCGGCGGCGGCGGCAGCTCGGCCGTGTACCCGGTCTTCTCGACCGTGGCGATCAGATCGTCCGGGGTGACGTCCCCGCTGAACTCGACCTTCGCCTTCTCGGTGGCGTAGTTGACGGTCGCGGTCACCCCGTCCATCCGGTTGAGCTTCTTCTCGATGCGGGCGGCGCACGAGGCGCACGTCATCCCGCCGATCGCCAGCTCGACGCTTCCGGGTTCTGCGCCGGTCGTCATCGCCCCTCCCTCGCTCGTGTCTCGTACCGTCTAGTGGGTGTGGCCGTGCCCGTCACCGGGCTCGCCGTCCTCGTGCGGCCCGGCCGGCTCGTCCTCGGGGAGCGCCGCGTGGCCCGCGTGGACGGTGAACTCGGCCGTCCGGACCTTGCCGCCGTGCTTGAAGTCGAGGTAGAGCCGGTACGCGCCCGCGCTCGGCGCCTCCGCGAAGAACGTGATGTCCGGTCCCGGCTTCGTCTTCCCGTCGCCGGGCTCGCCGTCCGGGTGGACGTGCAGGTAGGCGAGGTCGCCCGCGCGCAGCGCGACCAGGTGGCCGTACGCCTCCAGGTAGGGCTGCAGGTCGCCGACCGGCTCGCCGTCCTTGCGCACGCTCAGCGTCAGCTCGCTGCTCTCGCCGGGCACGAGCCCGCCGGTGAGCCGCACCTCGTAGCCGTCCACCTTCGCCACCTGCTCCGGCTCCGGCAGCGGGGCGGGCCGCAGGTCGCCCGGGACGGTGACGTCGGCGCCGAGCGTGTACTGGCGCTTCGCCCCGGTGGGCTTGAAGTCGGTGAAGAACCGGTAGACGCCCGCGTCCTTCAGCGTCAGCGGGACGGTCCAGACACCGTTCGCCAGCGTCGGGTGCAGGTGCTGGAACCCCGACAGGTCCCGGCGCGCGACGATCAGGTGCAGCCGCTTGCCGTGCAGGGGCTCGAACCCGGTGACGGGCTCGCCGTCCGGTCCGTTGATCGTGAAGGAGAAGTCCGTCTTCTCCCCGGCCTCGACGGTCGTCCGCCGAGGCGCCAGCGTGTAGCCGTCCTCGGACACCTGGAGCCCGCCGGGCGTACCCGCGCCGGCCGCGTGCCCGCCGTGCCCGCCCTGCTCCCCGTGCCCGCCCTGCTCTCCGTGTCCGTGGCTCTCCGTCTCCGGGGCCGCGCCCACGGGACCGGTGACGTTACCGGCCCCGAGGGCGCCGCCGAAGACGGCGGCCAGGCCCAGGGCGTACGCCCCCAGCTTGGTCGCGGTGTTCATGACCGTTTCTCCGCTCGCTGATCGCGGCCGCCGCCGCTTATGCCTTCAGTTCGTAGCCGGCCTCGTCCACGGCGGCCCGGATGAGCTCGACGTCGACGGGGCCCTCGCTGGACACGGTCACCGTGCCGGCCTTCAGGTCGACGTCCACGTTCGTGACGCCCGCGACCTGGCCGACCTCCTCGGTGACCGCGCTGACGCAGTGACCGCAGGTCATCCCGGCGACGTTGTAGGTGCTCGTGCTCATCTCGGATTCCTCCCTCGTCCTTACCCCTGGGGGGTATCTCGCCTTTGACATGTTGCCATAACCGGACACCCCCGGCAACCCGTACCCCCTAGGGGTTATTCCGAGATCCCCGTCACACGCTCTGTCGCGCAAGGCGACACTCTGCGCGCGCGCCGAAAACAAGGCTCCCCATGCGCAAGTTATCCACAGCCTGTGCGCCGAAGTGACTAGTCATTCCCCCGCGCTATGTCGGCGTTTGTGGACGTATCGCCGCCGAGATCCCCCCACCCTCGACGTTGTGCACAGAGTTATCCACAGCCTTCCACAGGGGTGTGGACAGCGATCCCATCGCCGATACTGGTCCCATGCCCGAGTTGCCAGAGGTCGAGGCGCTGACGTCCTTCCTGCGCGAGCGCGCGGTCGGCCGCGTCGTCGCCCGCGTCGATGTTCTCGCCATCTCCGCGCTCAAGACGTACGACCCGCCGATCACCGCCCTCGGCGGCCTCACGATCACGAACGCGGCCCGGCACGGCAAGTTCCTCGACCTCGACGTCGACGGCGTCCACCTCGTCGTCCACCTGGCCCGCGCCGGCTGGCTCCGCTGGCACGACGAGGTGCCCGCCAAACCGGTGCGCCCCTCCGCCAAGAACCCGCTCGCCCTCCGCCTGCACCTCGACGACGGCTCCGGCTTCGACCTCACCGAGGCCGGCACGAAGAAGGGCCTCGCCGTCTACGTCGTCCGCGACCCCGCCGACGTCCCCGGCATCGCCGCCCTGGGCCCCGACCCCCTGGACGACGCGTTCACCACCGACGCCCTCCGCGAGATCGTCGGCGGCAAACGCACGCAGATCAAGGGCCTGCTGCGCGACCAGAAGGTCATCGCGGGCATCGGCAACGCCTACTCCGACGAGGTCCTGCACGCCGCCCGCATGTCCCCCTTCAAGATCGCCGCCACCCTCGACGACACCGACGTCGCCACCCTGCACGACGCCATCGTCACGACCCTGCGCGACGCCGTCGAACGCTCCCGCGGCCTGGAGGCGAGCAACCTCAAGGGCGAGAAGAAGACCGGCCTCCGCGTCCACGGCCGCACCGGCGAGAAATGCCCCGTCTGCGGCGACATCGTCCGCGAGGTCTCCTTCGCCGACTCGTCCCTCCAGTACTGCCCCACCTGCCAGACGGGCGGCAAACCCCTCGCCGACCGCCGCCTCTCCCGCCTCCTCAAGTGACCGCGCGGGGAAAGGGCCTCACTCGGGAGGCGTCCACCCCTCGGCACCCCAGACGCCGAGCGCGAGGCGGTCGTAGTGCGAGTACGAGGGGACGTCGTCCTGGGCGTAGAGGGTGAACACGGTCGCGCCGCGCTCCCAGACGTCCCACCGCACGCCCGATTCCAGGTTCCCGTGGACGCTCGAAGGCGGCCCGATCAGCCCCTCGACCAGTGCCCGAACCCGCAGGAACTCCGCCCCGAACTCCGCGGGTCCCGCCTCCGGCACCCGCTCCCAGTCGTCCGCGTAGTCCTCATCGAGGTCGTCCTCTTCCTCCTCGTCGAGGTCGTCCTCCTGCCCGTCCACATCGAGCGGCGGCCACAGCAGGGCGAACGGCAGGACCACGCACGAGTAGGGCTCCGGCGGCACCGCCCCGAGCTCCAGCTCCCAGCCGCCGACGAGTTCGACCGCCTCCCCATGCGTCCAGACGACGTCGTCCCCCGCACGCAACCACCCGGCGTCAACGAGCCCCCGCCGAACGCCCTCGCTCGTCCACGGCCCGTCCGCCAGCCCCACCATGACCCGGACGTGCTCAAGATCGACCCGCCGCAACTTCAAACTCACGCGCGAACCCTAGCCCCGCCCACCAGCGGAAGGAGAGGGAACGCCCGATCGGCTGACGCGCGGGGCTCACGAAGGACGTCGCAGTACTCCCGTAGTCCGGCGGGTGGGGGCCGGGCGGACGTCGGCAAGCGGGCGAGCCGGGCCGCTCACGCGTCGCGATCTTTGATCGCGCGAGCGAAGGCACGCCAGTCGCCCGACGTGAGAACCAGCACGGGACCGTCGGGCTCCTTGGAGTCCCGCATGCCCACGGAGCCGCCGATGATCGCGACCTCGACACACTGATCAGTGGTCGTCTGGCTGCGCCGACTCTTGCGCCAGGTCGCATCGCTGAAGTCTTGTTCCATGTTCATCCTTCTACCCTTTCCCGGTAACGCCGACCAGCCACTTTGATCTCCTCGACAGAGGCTGCGGGGCTGAGCGCCGTCGCGGTGAGGTGCTGGAAGGCTGATGCCATCGCGCGGACGTCGGTGCTGCGTTCCAGGAAAAGCGCACCCGAGACCGTATCGACGTATGCCACTTCGGGGTCAGGGGCGGGGAAACCGAAGATGCCGATCATTCCGCTGAGGGAGGCATGCGGCCCCGCCCCGAACGGCAGGATCTGAAGGTCGACACGTGGACGAGAAGCCATGTCCACCAGGTGCGCGAGCTGGCCCTGCATCACCCGCGGACCTCCGACCTCACGATGGAGGACCGCCTCGTCCAGGACGGCCCAGAGTTCGAGATTGCCCGCGTCTGCGAGTACCTCCTGTCGCTTCAGACGGAGGCTTATACGACGTTCGACGTCTTCTTCGCTCAGCGTCAACGGTCCGCCGTGCGTGATGATCGCCCGCGCGTAGTCAGGGGTTTGAAGCAGGCCCGGGACCGATGAGGGCTGGTAGGTCCGTAGTGTCTCGGCGGCTGATTCGAGCCCGATGTAGGTCCGGGCGTTCTTGCTGAGCAGATCGCTGTAGGGCTGCCACCACTCCTTCTGCCGCGCGGCCTTCGCGAGCTGGACGAGTGCTTCGCGGACGGCCGGGTCGGTCACTTCGTAGACGTCGAGGAGGTCGGCCACATCGGACCAGGGCACGGAGATCCGGCCCTTCTCGATGCGCGAGACCTTCGCGTTGTACCAGCCGAGGCGCTCGGTGACCTCGTCTCCGGTCAAGCCCCTGGCCTCGCGCAGTTGGCGGAGTTCGGTGCCGAGTTGTCGTCGCCGGACGGTCGGGGAGGACGGCATGCCGCCTCGCTTCCTTGTCTCTCGAGAAATTTCACGAAGCCCGTTGCGCGGAAGTATGCCAGGCAGCACACTGTCCGCATGCGTTGATTCACAGAGTGTGGCGACGGCCTGCGAAGACCCGCTCGTTCCGATGGCCGCATGATGCAGCGAGCCTGAGACGTGAGGGCCCGAGCGGCCCGAAGACCGCCGCGCGGCCGGGTGTGGATTGGAGCCCTGCCCGGCCGCGCGGCTTCCGTCCCTCGAAAGGGAGGCAACCATGAGGATAGTCCTGCGCAGCCTGGCATCGCCGATCCTTCACGGCGGTCTTGGCTCGCTTCGCGCACGGGGGAATCGCCGGTCCGGACCGGCACCCGTCGCCGACACGCTCGGCAGCTCGCCGGGGCCGGATCGCTGGGGCGCGGACGAGCGGGTGCGGGCGTGGCGGGTGGACGTGCCCGGCGTGGCGGAGTCCGTGCCGCATCTGCGGCGGTGGGTGCGGCTGCCGCTCGCGGCGGACGCCGACATGGCGGACGCGTTCGAGCTGATCATCAGTGAGTACGGCACGAACGCGCTGCGGCACAGCGCCAGCGGGGCGCCCGGCGGCCGGATCAAGGCGGAACTCTCCCTCACCGCGCGACACGTCTGCCTGACCGTCCTGGACGGCGGCGGCCCGATCGGGCGCGGTGCCCCCGCGCGGGACGACGACCTCCCCGAGCACGGGCGGGGCCTTCTGCTCGCCGATGCGTACGCCGACGAGGCCGGCCGGTTCGACACCCTCGACGGTCGCACCTCCTGGGCGCTGATCGAACGCTGAGATGCGAGCGCGCCCAGACGGGCGCGCTCCGGCCGGTGGCCCCCACCACCGGACGTCCCGCCTGCATTCCACGCGCGCGTCGGCGCGCCCTTCGGAGGTGACGCATGCCTTCAGTCAACGCCGTCCAGCCTTACCGGGCCGCTCATGGCGTCCCCGTCCCGGCCGCCCCGGTCTTCGACATCGACCTCGACCAGGCCGTAGACGAACTTCGGCGCGTATTTCCCGGTATTCACCTCTGGTGGGGCGAGTACACCGGCTCACTTTGGGCGTTACTCCCGGACGGCCTGGTCGAAGCGAAGAATGCCTGTGATCTCGCGGACCGGATCCGGTCGATGCTGCATCGGCGGGATTCTCGGATCGTCGAGGGATGTCCGGGTGGGCGGCGTCAATCCGTCCCGGAGGCGACCGTTCCGTCGCGTGCTCTGCCCCGTCGACGGCGAAGGCGCGACGCGACGCCGTGTCGCGGAGGCGGTCTGGTCGAACGTGCCCTGGCCTGGTCGTTCGCGCTGTTCGGTGCGAGGTGACGGCACGGGACGAGGAAATCGGCAAGGGTGCGAACAAGACGCGTGGACACTCGCGCAGCCGTGAAGTAATGGAAGAAGGTGAAAGTGGTGGGTAAGCACAAAAGGGATGTGGACTGCTCGTCCTGCGGCGGCAAGGGCGGCAAGTGGGAATCCGATGACGGCAACAGGGTGTGGAGGCCGTGCGTCATGTGCAACGGGACCGGGAAGCAGTGAATGTGCGCGACGCCATCGCGGCCGTTCCCCGGGAGCCGTTCATCCCCGAGGAGATCTTCGTTCGGAACGCCGCGGGGTGGTTGGAGCCGCTGCGCCGCTCGGACGACCCGGAGCGGTGGCGGGAGCTGGTGGCGGCGGACGTCCCGATCGTGACCCGGGTGCTGGCGGACCCGGACCTGCCCGCCGAGGTGTGCGACCCGTTGACGGGGAAGGGGATGGTGTCCGCCAGTTCGAGCAGTGCCCCGTCCATCATGGCCCGCCTCCTCGACGCGATGGACCTGGCGCCCGGGATGCGCGTGCTGGAGATCGGTACCGGGACCGGTTACAACGCCGCCGTCCTCGCGCGGCTGGTGGGTGAGGGCGACGTCGTCAGCGTCGAGATCGATCCGGCGGTCGCGGCGTCGGCGCGCGCGGCGCTCGGGTCCGTCGGCCTTCGGGTGCAGGTGATCGCCGGGGACGGCGAGGCTGGGTACCCGGCGGGGGCGCCTTTCGACCGGATCGTCGCCACGGCGTCCGTCCGCACGGTGCCTTACGCGTGGGTTCGGCAGACTCGGCCTGGTGGGCTGATCGTCGTGCCCTTGGCGCCGACGATCCACCCCGACTGGCCCCTGGTGGCGCTGCGGGTGCGGGAGGACGGGACGGCACGGGGACGATGCGTGGGTCCATCGCCGTTCATGCCGCTCCGCGACCAGCGGGTGAGTGCTCGGAGCGTCCGGGACGCGGAGGAGCGGTGGGACGCGGCCGGGAGGCCGGAGGTCACGCGTATCGGGCTCACGGTGGCGCCGGAAGGGCAGGACGTCTGGCTCGACTCGCCTGGACGGCCGGTGAGCTGACCTGGGGCGGTGCCGCCGCTCGGGGAGGAACTCGCCGGCGGCGGCACCGCCGGGCTACTTGTGGCGGGCGACGTCGTAGGCGGCGCAGCCGATCAGTTCGAGGGAGACCTGGAGGCGTTTCAGGCTGATGTTGTCCGCGATGGTGTCCTCGGGAGTGTGGTAGAGCGGTTCGAGCTGGCTGGGGGCTTCGCCGCCGCGCCAACTGAAGTTGCCCGCCGGGATGGCGCGTTCGTAGAACGCCTCGTGGTCGCTGGAGCCGCGTGCGGTGGGGCCCTTGGTCTGGTCGGCGTAGCCGAGCCGGCGCGCGGCGGCGTTCACCGCGGCGGTGGTGGTGTTGTCCGCTCCGTCCACCGACAGCAGCCAGTAGGTGCCCGCGGGCGGGTGGCTGGTGGCGACCATGTCGTTCTGGAAGCAGCCGGTGATGCGTGCGGCGCCCGCCTCGTCGAGCTCCTTCACGTAGTGCCGGGCGCCGATCAGGCCGGATTCCTCCGAGCCCCACAGGCAGACGCGGATCGCCTGCTGGGTGGGCAGGCGGCGCAGGACGCGCGCCAGTTCCAGGCACAGCGCGGTGCCGCTGCCGTCGTCGTTGGCGCCGGGGGAGCCGGGGACGCTGTCGTAGTGGGCACTGACGATGACGGCCCTGCCCGCGGGGTTCGGCAGGGTCGCCCTGCGCTCGGCGAGGACGTTGTACGAGGTCAGCCCGGAGTGGTGGGTGACCTCGAAGGACAGCCGCCGGGCGCCCGCGCGGATGCGCTCGCCGTGGTACGCGGCCAGTCCCAGGACCGGGATCGCGACCGGTTCCCGCAGGCGCGGGGTGAACGAGCCGGGTTTGCGTTCGGGGTAGGTCCGCGAGCGCGCGTTGACGATGAGGGCCGCACGGGCTCCGGCGTCCGCGGCCGCCTTGGCCTGCTCGGTCTCCTTGTCGACGACGCGGTCGAACAGGACCAGCTCGCCCCGGACGTCGCCGGTGACCTCGGTGACCCGGCCCACGTCCACCACCTCGCCGTCCACCGAGGCGACGGCGCCCTGCGGGGACGCGCTGCTCTGCCAGAGGCGCTCGCCCCGGGCGCGGATCTCCGCGAGGTACCTGTCGGCGACCGGGAAGGGCTGGAGTTCGACGTCGTAGCCGAGGGCGCGCAGCTCCCCGGCGATGTAGCGGGCGGCGCGGTGCTCGGACGGGGTGCCGGCGATGCGCCAGCCGATCTCGTCGCTGAGCACCTTCAGGTGCCGCAGTGCCCGCCGCGCGTCGACGCGCGCGACCACGGCCCGGTCGCCGACGGTGAGGGACGGGGGCAGTGCGGCGCCGGGACGCCGCCGGGTGGCGGCGGAGGCGGTGCCGGGGAGCAGGCCGACGGTCGCGAACCCGGTGACGGCCGCGAGTCCGGCCAGCAGGTCGCGGCGTTTGACCTCGGGCATGGCGTCTCCTCGTGCGAGAAGGCCGCGCCCGCGGGGTCGCCCGCGGACGACGGCAGGGCAGGAACTACGCCCCGATTTGTGCGAACATACGAAATCTTCGATGGGCCGACAAGAACGCTTCGATGTTCCGCAACTGGATCGAGACCAAGGTCATGCCCGGTCGGGTCCCTTTCAAGGACCGACCCACCGGACGATCGTCGATCAGCCGGCCGGGCGGTGGTCGCGGATGGTGCGGGCCACGATCTCGGACGTGACCCGCAGCGGGGTGGTGTCGTGGGCGGTGCGGCTCAGGATCAGGGCGCCCTCGAACGCCGACAGCACGTAGATCGCCAGGTCGTCCGCGGGCTCGATGCCCTCGGCCGCGAAGCGGCGCGCGGTGGCCGCCCGCCAGCCGGCGAAGACGTCCGCGCACGCGTGCCGCAGGGGCTCGCTGGTGGTGGCGGCCTCGAGCGCGACGGTCGCGATCGGGCACCCGTCGCCCCAGTTCGACTTCTCCAGGGCTTCGGCGCTCAGCCGGAAGACGTCCCGGACGGACTCGTCCGCGCGGCTCTCGGTGCGTGCGTAGACGAGGTCGAAAAGCCGGAGGTAGCGGGTGCCGGAGTGCTCCACGGTCTCGACGCCGAGCTGTTCCTTGCCGCGGGGGAAGAAGTGGTAGAGCGAGCCCCACGGCGCCTCGGCGGCCGTGGTGATCTGCTTCAGCCCGGTCGCCGCGTACCCCTGCTCCCGGAACAGCTGTGCCGCGGCCTCCAGTAGCCGCGCCCGCGTGTCGGATCCCATGCGGGAAGCCTATCCCTTGCACTAACTAGATCGATCTATCTAGGGTGACCCGCATGATTCGAAACGAGGACCGCGGGCCCGTCCGGCTGATCACTCTCGACCGTCCCGAGCGCCGGAACGCCGTGGACGGCCCCATGGCCGAGGCCCTCGGGGAGGCGGTCGCCGCCGCCGAACGCGACGACGAGGTCGCGGCCGTCGTCCTGACGGGGGCGGGCGGCGCCTTCTGCGCGGGGAACGACCTCAAGGCCATGGCCGCGGGCGACTTCCCGGTGCCGACCGCGGACGGGCCGCCGCCCATGCGGGTCACGCGCGCGGCGCCGGCCAAGCCGGTCGTCGCCGCGATCGAGGGCTACTGCTTCGGCGGCGGCTTCGAGCTGGCGCTGTGGGCCGATCTCCGGGTCGCGTCCACGACCGCCGAGTTCGGCGCGCTCAACCTGGGGCAGGGCCTGCCGTGCCTGGACGCCGCCACCGTGCGCCTTCCCCGCATCGTCGGGCAGGGGAGGGCTCTCGACGTCCTGCTGACGGCGCGGCGCGTCCCGGCGGAGGAGGCCCTCGCCTGGGGTCTGATCACCCGGCTGGTCGAACCCGGGCGGGCGTTGGAGGAGGGGCTGGCGATGGCCGGTGCCGTGGCGGGGCTGCCGCCCGGGGCGCTGCGCGCCGCCCGCCGGTCGGTGCTGGAGCAGTGGGCGCTTCCGGAGGGCGAGGCGGCCCGCGAAGAGGCGCGCCTGGCCCTCCGGTGAGCGGTCAGGGCCCGCCGGGAGGCGATGCCGGCGTGCGTTCGGCCACGTCGCCGAAGAGCGGGGCCACCTCGTTCCAGCGGTGGAGCTCGCAGCCGTCCTCGCGGGAGAACTTCGCGTCGATCTCGCGTCCCCGCCACGTGCCCTGGACGGTCGCGGTGGCGGGACCGCCGTAGATCTTCGTGCAGATCTTGCTCGTGACGGGCTCGAACGGGTCTTCGGCCTCGGCGAGCGCCGCGCAGGCCGCGGCGGGTTCCGGATGGGAGCCGCCGGGCGGGTCGCAGGTGAGGGTCCAGACCTTGGCGGGGGCCTCCGCGGAGGCCTTGACCTTGATCGTGAGGGTCTCCACGGGGTAGCTGGACGGCCGCACCGTGGCGGGGCCGTCGGCGGAATTGCCCGAGGTGCTTTCGTCGCCGCAACCGGCCAGTGAAAGGATCAGAGCCAGCCCGGACGCGGCGAGGAGTGGCGTCCGATACCGCATGCGTGATTCGACGCGGCGGGGTTCCGCGCGGTTCCATGGAGGAGTGATGATTTTCGGGGACGACGTGCCGGCGGTGCCTGCCGCCGAGGTTCCACAGGACGCCTACCTGCTCGACGTGCGGGAACAGGACGAGTGGGACGCGGGTCACGCGCCCGAGGCCGTCCACATCCCGATGGGGCGGCTCAGCGACCGGGCGGCGGAGATCCCCCGCGACCGCGAGGTGTTCGTGATCTGCCGGTCCGGCGGGCGGTCGGCGCAGGTGACGGTGGCGCTGAACCAGGCCGGGTGGCTGGCGAGGAACGTCGACGGCGGGATGCAGGCGTGGGCGGCGGCGGGCCGTCCGATGGAGGCCGACGGGGACCCGTACGTGGCGTGACATTTCGGGCGGTTGTAGCATCCTTCCGTCTATTTCTCCGCGGGAGCTCGGGCCGAGGCCGGGCTGAGAGGGCGAACCCAGAGGCGTCGCCGACCGCATGAACCTGTCCGGGTAATGCCGGCGTAGGGAGAGTGCCGCATGGCGTCCGCCGTCGACGAGGTCCCGTACACCCTGGACGAGCCGGCGCCGAAGGTCCTCGGCTTCTGGGATCAGAGCGCGTTCTGGGCGAACCTCGGGGTCAGCCTGCTGGCGTTCTCGGGCGCCTACACCGTGCTGGCGCCCGACGAGAACGGCGTGCCGACGCTGTCGATCGCCGCCGGGATCGTCGCGATGATCGTCGGGACGGTCGTCGGCGGGCTGATGCTCGGGCTCGCCGCGGTGCCGGGCGCGCGGACCGGACGTCCCGCGATGGTGCTGCTGCGGGGCCTGTTCGGGGCGCGGCTGTCGTACGCGCCGACGGTGCTGAACATCGCGCAGCTCATCGGGTGGGGGACGTTCGAGCTGATCGTGATCGCGGACGCGGCGCGGCACCTGTGGGACGGGATCCCGCGGTGGGGCTACGTGCTCGCGGCCGGGGCGCTGACGACCGCCCTGACCATCTGGCCGCTCGGCTCGGTGCGGCTGCTGCGCCGGTACGTGACGGCCGCGGTGATCGTCGCGCTCGTCTACTTCTACGTGCTGCTGGTGCGGGAGCCGCTGCCGGATCTGACGGACGGCGGCTGGGACGGCTTCCTGATCGGCGCCGACGCGGCCCTGGCGGTGTCGATCTCGTGGGTGCCGGTCGCCGCCGACTACACCCGGCACGCGCGCACCGAGCGGGGCGCGTTCGGCGCGGCGGCCGTCGGCTACTCGGCCACGCAGATCGTCGCGTACGTGCTGGGGCTGCTCGCCCTGGCGCTGGCGGGGTCGACCGGGAACGTGTTCGACCCGTTCCTCGCGGTGCCGCTGGGCGTGCTGTTCTTCGGCGTGTTCGTGCTCCGCGAGGCCGACCAGTCGTTCGCGAACGTGTACTCGACGGCGGTGTCGATCCAGAACCTCGCGCCCCGCGCGGACCGCCGCGTCCTGACGGTCGCGCTCGGCGCGCTGATCACGCTGCTGGCGCTCGTCCTGGACATCGGCGACTACGCGGGCTTCCTGTCGCTGATCGGCTCGGTGTTCGTCCCGATGCTGGGCGTCCTGGCCGCCGACTTCTTCCTCGGTCGCGGACGGGACGGCTGGGACGGCTCGGTCGCCGCGCCGTCGCGGTGGGGCATGGTCGCCGCGTGGGTGATCGGCTTCGTCGCCTACCAGCTGATCAACCCGGGCACGGTGAGCGGCTGGGCCGGGTTCTGGACGGACGTCCGGGAGCTGCTGAACTTCGCGCCGCAGAGCTGGATGAGCGCGTCGCTGCTGTCGTTCCTGCTCGCCGGAGCCGCCGCGCTGGCCGCCGGCCGCCTGGCGAATTCGCGCGGCGAACGCCGCTGACGTGGCGTTCTTCCGTTGCCGCACCGTGAAGAGTGAGAACTTTTCCGTTGCGGTTCCCCGGCGCGGCAACGGGTCCGGTGGCACGATGACAGTCGTGCACCACCACGTCCACGACCCCATCGCGCGGGCGGTCATCGAGAGCGCCGCGGACGCGATCGTGGCCGTGGACGGCAGGCACCGCGTCACCGTGTGGAACCCGGCGGCCGAGCGGATGTTCGGCTGGACGGCCGAGGAGATGATCGGGCGCGTGCCGCCGATCGTCCCGGACGAGCTGAAGGCCGAGCACAACGCCGTCCAGGAGCGGCTGCTCACCCGGCGGGCCGGAGACGGCGGGCAGATCTCGATCGCGACCCGCCGGTTCCACCGGGACGGCCGGCTCATCGACGTCCGCATCGACACGAGCCTGCTGAAGGACCCGTCCGGGACGCAGCTCGGGTGGGTCGGCGTGTACCGGCCGGTGGAGGACGACGAGATCGTCCAGCACCACATGACCGAGCGGGCGCGGCTGGTGCGGCGGCTGAACGACATCGTCGCCGACCTGAACGCCGAGCTCGATCTCGCGGTCGTCCTCGACCGGATCACCGGCGCGATGATCGAGCTGACCGGGGCGGACGCGGGCGGGTTCGTCCGGATCGAGGGCGAGCGGCTGCGGCTGGTCAGCATGTCGGGGCTGCCGGAGCGGATGCGCGGGGCGTCCGCGGAGCTGCGGCCGAGCCTGGTCGGGGAGCTGCTGCGCAGCGGCAAGACGATCAAGCTCGCGACGGGGGACCGGCGGCTCGGCGACCTGATCTGGGCGGAGCTGGAAGGGCTCCACACGATCGCGCTCGGGCTGTCGTTCGTGAAGGACAGGCCGTTCGGCGCCCTCTACGCCCTGTTCTCCGGCCGCAAGGTCGGGCACACCGAGCTGGAGCTGCTCGAACTCCTCGCCGGGCACGCGGGCGTCGCCGTCGGGAACGCGGTCGCGTACGCGAACGTCGTCCGGCAGCGGGCGCACGAGCGCGCGGTGATCGATTCGAGCGCCGACGGCATCGCCGTCCTGGACCACGACCTGGTCGTCCGGCAGTGGAACCCGGCCGCGCACGCGATCACCGGGATCCCGCCGGACGACGCGATCGGGCGCCCGCTGCCGTTCGAGATGCCCGCGGTCGGCGAGGACCTGACGTACCAGCTCGAGTCGGGCACGTGGCTGAACGTGCTGGCCGCGGAGATCGAGGAGACCGGCGAGCTGGTCCTCGACTTCCGCGACGTGTCCGAGGCGAAGGCCCTGGAGGAGGCGAAGGACCTGTTCCTCGCCACCACCAGCCACGAGCTCCGCACCCCGATCACGGTCGTCCAGGGGTTCGCGTCCACGCTGGTCAACCGGTGGGACGAGCTGGCCGACACCGACCGCCGCGCGGCCGTCGCGACGATCGCCGAGCGCGCCCAGTCGCTCGGCCGCCTCGTCGAGCACCTCCTGCTCGGTTCCCGCGCCGGACGGGACGAGCTGGCCGTCACCGTCGAGACGTTCGACCTGCGCCGCGTCGTCGAGGGCGTCGTCGCCGGGTTCCGGTCCCTGTCGGCGGCCCATCGCGTCGAGCTGGAGATCGACCCGGACCTGCCGTACGCCCAGGGCGATCCGATGGCGACCGACATCGTCCTCGGCCAGCTCATGGAGAACGCGTTCAAGTACTCCCCGGACGGCGGGACCGTCCGCGTCTGCGCGCGCGCCGACGGCGCCTGCATCGAGGTGACGGTCGAGGACGAGGGCGTCGGTATCCCGCCCGAGGACCACGAGCGGGTCTTCGAACGGTTCGTCCAGGGCGACGCCGGCGACCGCCGCCGTTTCGGCGGCATCGGGCTCGGCCTCTACATCGTGAAACGCCTCACCGAGGCGCAGCACGGCACCGTGTCCGCCCACCCGGCCCGGAACGGGACCGGAACCCGCATGCGATTGGTCCTGCGGAAATCTCGTTGACCAGCCGGGACGTGCGGACCGGTTACTAACCGTGAGGCCAGTGGGGTGGGACCGGACGGGTGAGGTCGGCGTGTTCCGCGCCGCCGACGATCCCGTCGCCTGGCAGTGTGCTGATCCGTGGGACGGCCGGTTCCGGTCGTCCGCCAGACCCGAGGGCGACGTAGATAACACGGTTCCGATGAGTAAGGCGGCGGTGGGTGGATAGATCCATTGTTGGGCGAAGTTGGTGACGAGATGGCATCGGAGACGCGTCGGACGCCACGACCGGGGGTGATCACCGTGACCGAAAGGCCGGTGACTCGTTGTGCAGGTGGCAAACTGGAGCGTCCGTGTTTCCGGACGATGTCAACAGGGCATTCCGGTCGTACCGGAAGAGCGGCGACGGGACAGTCCGAGCAACCGAATCGACGGGGAGGTGAGGGCGTCGAGCGTCGTACTGCTGCCACACGCGCCGTCCAGCGTCGCGGTCGCCCGTAAGCGCCTCAGCTCAGAGCTGGCGGAATCGGGCGTCTACGAAGCCGTCGTGGACGATGCCAGCGTCATCGTGAGCGAACTCATCAGCAACGCCCTGCGGCACGCGCGTCCCCTGCCGTCCGGCCAGGTCCGGGTCTGCTGGATCTGCCACGGCGACGTCCTCGAGCTGGAGGTCAGCGACGGCGGCGCCATGACCGAGCCGCGCCGCGGCCCCGGGACGCTCTCCTCCCTCGGCGGCCGGGGACTCGGCATCGTCGAGGCCCTCTCCGAAGGCTGGGGGGTGCGCCACGAGGACGGCGCGACCACGGTGTGGGCCGTCCTGCGGGCACCCCGGTCGAACGAGATGAACGGGATCGCCTCGGCCACCGGTGAGCACGCCGTCATGCCCGACCTGTCCGCCTTCCCCGATCTCTTCGACGAGCCGTCGACGAGCGACTTCTGCGACGACACCCGCAACGGAGTGCCCACGACCAGGGCGTACCCGGCGTAACGGGGGCTCTCCCCGGCCGAGGTAGTTGAAAAGTACACCCCCGCCCGAAGTGCCCGGCTCCGCACCTTGTAGTGTCCTCGTCGAGCTCGGGCGCTGTCGTGCCCCCGTCGACACCGCCCGAGCGTCCAAAATTGTTCATTTGCGGCGCCCTCGGCGTCAGGCCCCAGGGACCTTTCCTTCAACGGGCGCCGCGTGCGATCGCCGCATCGGTCCGGCTCGCCCAGGGGCTCGCTGCGCGATCAGGTTCTCGCTCCGCTCGAACCCGCCTTCGGACGCGATCGCAGTCTTTCCGGCCCGCTCCGGCCGGGGCGATGGTCGGGGCCCGCGGTCGGCTTTCCTCACGACTTCAAGATCGAGGCGGCACGGTGGGCAGCCGGGCGGGCGCGGTGTTGCTCACCTGCTGGAAGATCACCGAACTGCGGAATCCGGTGACCTCGGCGCGCTTGCTCTGCAGGCCCGCGCGGCTGGGCGGCAGCGGCGACTCGTCCCCCCACACGGCCGACGGGGCGCTCGCGGCGCTGCGCGCCACCGCCCGCCGCCTGTACGGATCGCCGAGCCTGGACGGCCGGCGCTGCGCGCTGATCGGGCTCGGCCGCGTGGGTGAACGGCTCGGCCGCCTGCTCGCGGCCGAGGGCGCCGACCTGACGGCCACCGACATCGATCCGGGCAGGCAGGGCGTCTGCGACGCGCTCGGCGCCGCCTGGTGCGACCCGGAGAAGATCGTCGCGGCGGACGTCGACATCCTGATCCCCGCGGCCCTGGGCGGCCTGCTGACCCCGGAGGTCGTGCCCGAGCTCCGCTGCGAGGCGATCGCCGGACCGGCCAACGACCAGCTCGCCTCGCCCGAGGTCGCCGACCTGCTGCACGCCCGGTCGATCCTCTGGGTGCCCGACCAGGTCGTGAGCGCGGGCGGCGTCATCAACGCGGTCACCACCGAACTGCACCGCCTCGACGCCGCCGAGGCCCGCGCCCGGGTGGCGGCCATCGAGACCACCGTGGACGACCTGCTCGCCACCGCGGGCGAGCACGGCCGCCCGCCCGCGCGGGTCGCGGCCGACCTGGCCCGCCACCGCATCGGCGCGCCGTCCGGCCGTGTCCCGGCGGCCTAGAGGCGGGCCGCGGGGGCCGGGAAGGCGATCGCCCGGCCCCACTCGTCAGACGAGACGGTCCGTCTTGACTTCTCCATGTGAGGCGCGCATACTCATGAGCAAGCGAGACGGTACGTCTCGTCTTGATCGGAGGGAGGTGGGTCTTCTGCGTACCGCGAGTCAACTGGCGCTCGCCGAGGCCACCAAGCGCTTCGGCGACCGTGTCGTCCTCGACCGCGTGTCGCTCACCGTGAAGCCCGGCGAGCGGATCGGCGTGATCGGCGACAACGGGTCCGGGAAGTCGACGCTGCTCGCGCTGATGGCGGGGGCGGTGCGGCCGGAGAACGGGGACGTCACGGTGATCGCGCCCGGCGGCCTCGGCCATCTGCCGCAGGCGCTCGACCTGCCGCTCCACGCGACGGTGGGCGAGGCCGTCGACCTGGCCCTGGCCGACCTCCGGGTGCTGGAGGCGCGGATGCGCGCGGCCGAACGCGCCCTCGACAGGGACGGGCTGGACGCGTACGCGGGGCTGGTCGCCGAGTTCGAGGCGCGCGGCGGCTACGACGCCGACGCGCGGGTGGACGTCGCGCTGCACGCGCTCGGGCTGCCCGGACTCGACCGGGGGCGCGCCCTCGGGACGCTCTCGGGCGGCGAACGCTCGCGGCTCGTCCTCGCGGCCACGCTGGCGTCCGATCCCGAACTGCTGCTGCTCGACGAACCGACCAACGACCTCGACGACCAGGCCGTCGCCTGGCTCGAGCGGCGGCTCCGCGCGCATCGCGGGACGGTCGTGGCGATCACGCACGACCGGACGTTCCTCGAGCGGGTCACGACGACCGTCCTGGAGGTCGACGGCGGGCGGGTGCGGCGCTACGGCGACGGCTACGCCGGGTACCTCGCGGCGAAGGCCGCCGAGCGTGCCGCGCAGGCCCGCGCGCACGAGGAGTGGAAGGCGGAGCGGACCCGGCACGCGGCGCTGGTCACCGCCAACGCGGGACGGCTGGCGGCCATCCCCCGCAAGATGACGCAGGCGGGCATGGGCACCGGGGCGTGGCGCGCGCGCTCGCGGACGCACGGTGCCGCCGGGCGGATCCGGCAGGCGCAGCAGAGGCTGCGGTGGCTCGACGACCATCCCGCCCCGCCGCCGCCGGAGCCGCTGCGCTTCACCGCCGCGCTCGCCACCGCGGGCACCACCGCGACCGAGGTGGCCGCGCTCGACGGCGTGGTCGTCGAGGGACGCCTCCGCGTGGACGGCCTGACGGTGCGGGCGGGCGAGCGGCTCCTGGTCACCGGCCCGAACGGGGCGGGCAAGACGACGCTGATGCGGGTGCTCGCCGGGGAGCTGCGGCCGGACGCCGGCGAGGTGCGGCGGCCGGGCCGCGTCGGGCTGCTCCGGCAGGACGGCCCGGCGGGCGCGGCGGACCGCACGGTGCTGCGGGCCTACGCGCACGGCCGTCCCGGCACGCCCGACGAGCACGCGGACGCGCTGCTCGCCCTCGGGCTGTTCCGGCCGTCCGAGCTGGGGCTCCGCGTGGGCGAGCTGTCGCACGGGCAGCGCCGCCGGATCGAGCTGGCGCGGCTGGTCGGCGAGCCGGTCGACCTCCTCCTGCTGGACGAGCCGACGAACCACCTGTCGCCGATGCTCGTGGAAGAGCTGGAGGAGGCGCTGGCCGCCTACCGGGGCGCGCTGGTGATCGTGACGCACGACCGGCGGCTGCGGGCGGGGTTCGCCGGCACCCGCCTGGAGCTGGCGCGCGGCGCGGTCCTCGAGCCGGCGTGACCGCTACGGGGCGTCCCGCAGGATCGGGCACGACATGCAGCGGGGCCCGCCCCGGCCGGAGCCGAGCTCGCTGCCGCCGATCCGGATGACCTCGATGCCCGCGGCCTCGAGCTGCGCGTTCGTCTCGATGTTCCGCTCGTAGGCGACGCACAGCCGGGGCGCGACGGCGAGCGTGTTGTTGCCGTCGTCCCACTGCTCCCGCTCGGCGGTGACGGGGTCGAGACCGGTGTCGATGACCTTGAGCCGGTCGAGGCCCATCGCGGCCGCGGCGGCCTCCAGGAACGGGCGCGGCCCCTCGACCCGCAGGTCGCCGCCGTCGAGCGTGACCGTGTACGCGACGAGCGAGTGCGCGACCGGCGGGTACATCACGACGGTGTCGATGTCGACCATCGTGCAGATCGTGTCCAGGTGCATGGTCGCGCGGTCCTGCGTGATGGGCACCGCGAGGACGGTGTGGGCGAGACCCGCGCCGATCACCTGCCGCGCGAGCCGCTCGACGCCCGCCGGGGTCGTCCGCTCGCCCGTCCCGACCGCGACGACGCCCGGGCACAGCAGCAGGACGTCGCCGCCCTCCAGGTGCTCCAGGGACGGCCCGTACACCGGCCGGACGCCCGCGAAACGCGGGTGGTGCGCGTAGAGGAGCCCCACGAGGTCGGCTTCGCGGCGCCGCGCGTCCGTCGCGAGGCTCGTCACCGCGACCCGGTCGCCGATCCAGACGCTCTGGTCGCGGGTGAACAGCAGGTTCGGCACCGGGTCGACGATGAAGTCCTGCTCGTCGAGCAGCCGGTACACCAGCCCGTGGCCCGCCTTCAGCTCCTCGTGCGCGAGGCCCGCCACCAGCGTGTGCGCGAGGTTCTCGGGGTCGAGGTCGCGCAGGTGCCCCTCGACGACGCGGCGGAGCTGGTCGCCGAGCCGCAGGTCGACGATCGCGTCCGCGATCGCCTGCTCGCGCGCGGCCTCGTACTCCAGCGCGTCCTGCAGGAGCTCCGTCACGTACAGGACCTCGACGCCCCGGGACCGGAGGGCCTCCGCGAACGCGTCGTGCTCCTCCTGTGCCCGCCCGGCCCAGGGGATCCCGTCGAACAGCAGCTTGTCGTTGTTGCGCGGCGTGAGCCGCTTCAGCTCCGCGCCCGGCCGGTGCAGCAGGACGGTCCGCAGCCGCCCGACCTCACTGGTGACCCGGTGCTCGTGCGCTGTCGTCTCCGTCACACCCGCAGTCTAGATCGCGGTTTTCCGAGGCCGTGCGGCCGGGGGAGACTGCGGGACATGATCGGCGCCCACCTCACCGCCGCGACGCTGCTGCGGGTGTCGGCGGAGGGCGTCGCGACGGCCGTGGTGCTGACCGTCCAGGCCCGGACGGGCGACGCCGCGGCCGCCGGGTTCCTGCAGACCGCGATGACGCTCCCGTACGTCCTCAGCGGGCCGGTGATCGGGCACGCGCTGGACCGGACGGCCCGGCCCCGGCGGCTCGCCCTCCTCCTCGCCGCCGGGTACGCGGTGGCGACGGCCCTGCTGTTCGCGACGGCCGGACGGTCCGCCCTCGTCCTCGCGCTCGCCGTCGCGGCGGTGATCGGCTGCACGGAGCCGATCGTGGTGGCGCTGACGAGCCTGCTGCCCCGGTTCGTCCCCGCCGGGCGTTTGTCGCGCGCGTACGGGCTGGAGGCGTCGAGCTACAACCTGGCGGCGATCGCGGGTCCGGGCCTCGCGGCGGGCGTCGCGGCGTTCGCGGGCGGCGGCGAGTTCGCGGGCGTCGCGATCGTCGCGGCCGCGGTCGTCGGGGTGTGCGCGCTGCCGTTCCTGCCGTTCCCGCCCCCGCCGGACCGGACGGACGACGCGCCGCCCGTGTCGTCGATCGTCACCGGCGGCATGGTCGTCCTGGTGCGGGGCCGGGTGCTGCGGGCGCTGACGGTCGCGACGACCGTGGGCTGGCTCGGGTTCGGCGGCGTCGCGGTGACGGCCGTCCTGCTCGCCGGGCACCTGGGGGCGGAGCCGAGCGCGGGCGGGCGGCTGCTGGTGGCGATGGCCGTGGGGTCGCTGCTCGGGTCGCTCGCGTCGAGCCGCCTGCTGACGCCCCGGCACGCCGAACCGGTGATGATCGCGGGACTGGTCGGGTTCGGCGCGTCGCTGGGCGCCGCCGCGGCGGCGCCGTCCGTCCCGTGGGCGATGGCGGCGTTCGTCCTCGCGGGCCTGTGCGAGGGGCCGGTGTTCGCGGCGACGCTGATGCTGCGGCAGCGGGAGGCGCCGCCCGACCGGCTGGGCCAGGTCAACACGACCGCGGGCAGCCTGAAGATCGGCGCGTCCGCGCTGGGCGCCGCGCTGACCGCCGTGCTCGCCGGGACGCTGGGCGCGGACGGCCTGCTCCTCGCGATCGCCGCCTGCCAGCTCGCGGGCGCCGCACTGGGCGTCGTCCTGCTGAACGTGCCCCGCGAAAAATCGATCGACGCGGCGGAGGAGACTCCGTAATGTCCGCGGCATGTTCTTCGCAGCCGGCACCCGGACGCTCGCGGACACCGTTCTGCCGAGCGCGGTGCCGGCTGCCTCCTTCGTGGCAGCGGCAGACGCGGCCGTCGACGGCCTGCGACGCTGACCCCTCTCCGCCCCGCCTCCGGAGAACCAGCGGAGGGGGGTGGTTCGGAAACGTACGGGCGCACCGCGTCCGCGCGGGTTCTCACGTTCCAGCCAGGAGTGAGGACGGAATCATGGCCAAGCAGATCTTCGAGCGCGACAAGCCCCACCTGAACATCGGCACGATGGGGCACGTCGACCACGGCAAGACCACCCTGACCGCCGCGATCACCAAGGTGCTCGCCGCGCGCGGGCTGGCGTCGGCCGTCCCGTTCGCGGGCATCGACCGCGCCCCCGAGGAGCGCGACCGCGGCATCACGATCAACATCGCGCACGTCCACTACTCGACGGCGACCAGGCACTACGCCCACGTCGACATGCCCGGCCACGCCGACTACGTGAAGAACATGATCACGGGTGCGGCGCAGATCGACGGGGCCGTCCTCGTCGTGTCGGCGCAGGACGGCGCGATGCCGCAGACGCGGGAGCACATCGTCCTCGCGCGCCAGGTCGGGGTGCGGCACATCGTGGTGGCGCTGAACAAGGCCGACATGGTCGAGGACGCCGAGCTGCTCGACCTCGTCGAGCTGGAGGTCCGGGAGCTGCTGTCGGAGTACGGGTTCCCGGGCGAGGACGTCCCGGTCGTGCGGGTGTCCGGGCTGCGGGCGCTGGAGGGCGACCCGTACTGGACGGCCCGCGTCGGCGACCTGCTCGACGCGATCGACGCGTACGTCCCGGTGCCCGAGCGGGTGCTCGACAAGCCGTTCCTGATGCCGGTCGAGAACGTCCTGAGCATCACCGGGCGCGGCACCGTCGTGACGGGCGTGGTGGCGCAGGGCGCGGTGCGGCTGCGCGACGAGGTCGAGGTCGTCGGGCTGGACGAGCGGACGCTGACGTCCGTCGTCACCGGCCTGGAGACGTTCGGGCAGTCGATGGAGCACGCGGAGGCCGGGGACAACGCGGCGATCCTGCTGCGCGGCGTCCAGCGGACGGACGTGCGGCGCGGCCAGGTCGTCAGCGCCCCCGGCTCGATCCGGCCGCACCTGCGGTTCCGGGCGCGGGTGCGGGTGCTGACCGCGGCGGAGGGCGGCCGGAGCAGGCCGTTCTTCCACGGGTACCGGCCGCAGTTCCACTTCCGCACCACGGACGTGGTCGGCGCGGTGGACCTCGGCGAGGGCGGCATGGCGCTGCCGGGCGACGACGTCGAGATGGTCGTCGACCTCGGCAAGCCGGTGGCGATGACCGCCGGGCTGGGCTTCGCGATCCGCGAGGGCGGCCGGACGGTCGGCGCCGGAAGCGTCGTCGAGATCCTCGGCTGACGCCGGGCGGCCGGGCGGGCCGGCCGAGTGCCTGCGGGCGCGCGGTCGGCCCTTTCGTTCGGGAACGCGAGGTGAGAGGGTTTCGGACACGTGGCAGGTGGTTGAATTGTCATATTTTGCTGGCCCGAGTCCCCGGGAACCGGTGGCGGCGGCGATCTTGATGTGGTGAGATTCCGACGTCGCCCCCCGCAGTTCCCCCACATGGAGCACGTGTGCGTACCCCCCGCGCCCTGATTCCCCTGCTCTCCGTGACGGCCGCCGCCGTGATCGTCACGATCGCCGGCGCCGGCGCCGCGATCAAGGGCGTCCCCGGCGGCGGCCCCGCCCACGCCGACAGCGTGCCGCGCGAGCTGCCGTCGGCGACGGTGAACGCGGTGACGTGGAACGTGTGCGGCGAGGCCCGCCCCGGATGCCCGCTGGGCGGCGACCCGGACGGGCTGGCCGCGAAGATCGTGGAGCGCGCCGGGACGACGGTCGTCGGCGGGCGCGAGGTCGAACCGAACGCCGTCCTGCTGCAGGAGGTCTGCGCCGGGCAGGTGGACACGCTCCGGGACGACGACGACCTCGACGGGTGGAGCTGGGAGTTCGCCGAGTACCCCGGTGGCGGGGAGTGCGCGGACGAGCAGGGCCGCCTCGGCCTCGCGCTCGGCACCGCGGCGGCCCTCGCCGGGACCGAGACCGAGGAGCTGCCCGCCCCCGAGGGCGACGGGCGCATCGCGCTGTGCGGCGAGGTCGACGCGTGGGGCGCCCGCGTGTGCGTCACCCAGTTCACCCCCGCCGCGGCCGACCCCGCGGGCGAGTGGCGGACGAAGCAGGCCGGGGCGCTCGCCGAGTTCGCCGGGTCCGGCCGCGTCGTGATCGGCGGCGACCTCGCGGACGGGCCGAAGAGCGCGGTCCTCGACCCCCTCTACGCGGCCTACAACGAGTGCGACCAGGGCCCCGGCACGACCCGGACCGGCGACGAGACCCTCCAGGACTGGCGCGGCACCGCCATCGCGAAGCACGACTTCATCTTCATGTCGAAGTCGGCGAGCGTCTCCTGCGGGGTCCCGGCGGAGCACGTGGAGTCGTCCCACCACCGCCCGCTGTCGGCCGCCGTCCGCTTCCGCTGACCCGCCCGCGACCCGCCGCGCGGCGAACCGCCGCGGCGTCCCGGGCGGCGCGCGTCCGTCCGGGTCCATGCCCGGACGGCGAGCGGACGGGGCCCGGCCACCGGAACGCCCCGCCCGCCTCGCCGCCCTCGCGCGTCTCGCACGCGGAGGCGAACGCCCGGCCCGGTCCGGCCGGCCTAGTGGACCGCCCGGTCCTGGCCCTCCCAGTAGGGGGCGCGCAGCTCGCGCTTGAGGATCTTCCCGGTCGGGTTGCGCGGGATCTCGTCGCGGCGCTCCACCGACGTCGGGCACTTGAAGTGCGCGAGCCGCTCCCGGCAGAAGTCGATGAGGTCCTGCTCGGAGACGTCGCCGGACAGCACGACGATGGCCTTCGGCGTCTCGCCCCACTTCTCGTGCGGGACCCCGATCACCGCGCAGTCGGTGACGTCCGGGTGGCCCATCAAGGCGTTCTCGACCTCCGCCGGGTAGATGTTCTCCCCGCCCGAGATGATCATGTCCTTGACCCGGTCGTGCATGTAGAGGTAGCCGTCCTCGTCCAGGTAGCCGACGTCGCCGGTGCGGAACCAGCCGCCGTCCAGCAGTGCCGTGGACGTCGCGTCCGGCATCCCCCAGTAGCCCTTCATGTTCTGCGGGGTGCGGCACAGGATCTCGCCGACCTGCCCGGTCGGCTGCTCCTCGCCCGACGCCGGGTCGACGATCTTCAGCTCGGTGACCGAGTTGGGCAGGCCCGCGCTGCGCAGCCGGTGCGGGTTCGGGCCGTCCGGGTCGTGGTCCTCCGGCGGCAGCATGGTGATCGCGCCGGTGGTCTCGGTCAGGCCGTATACCTGCATGAAACCGCTGTTCGGCAGCATCCGCATGGCGCCCCGCAGGACGTCCTCGCTGATCGGCGACGCACCGTAGATCAGCAGCCGGAGGCTGGACAGGTCGGCCTCGGCCACCTCGGGGATCAGCTGCATGAACTGCAGCAGGACCGGGACGAGGAAGATGTGCGTGACCCGGTGCGCCTCGATCGCGCGGGCGATCAGCGTCGGGTCGGGCTCCCGCGCGATCACTCCCGTGATGCCCTCGTACACGGCGCCGACCGTGAGGACGTTGCCCGCGACGTGGTACATCGGCATCGCGACCATGAGGACGCTGGACTCGTCGACGTCCCAGGCTTCCTTCACCATCGGCAGGCCGGCGAGGAAGTTGTCGTGCGTGAGCATCACGCCCTTGGGCAGGCCCGTGGTGCCCGACGAGTAGAGCTGCACGAACACGTCGGACGTCGCGATCGCGGCGTCCGGGACCGTGTCGGACGCCGCGTTCATCCAGGCGGCGTAGTCGACGTGGGCGTGGCCGTCCTCGCCGCCGATGACGATCGCGTGCGTGGTGTGCTCGAGCCTGTCGCGCACCGCGTCCAGGACCGGGACGAACTCGGGCCCGACGATGAACACCTTCGCGCGCGCGTTGTTGACGATGTAGGCGACCTCGTCGGGCGCCAGCCGGTAGTTCACCGGGACCTGCACCGCGCCGATCCGGGCGGCGCCGAAGAGCTGCTCGGCGTACTCGAGCGAGTTCTTGTCGAGGACGGCGACCCGGTCCCCGGCGCCGACGCCGGCGTCCGCGAGCGCCGCGGCGGCCCGGTCGACGCGGCGGTCGAAGTCCGCGTACGTGATCTGCGTGTCGCCCGCGATGTAGGCGATGCGGTCGGGGTGCGAGCGCGCGCGCTCGCGCAATTTCTCGGTCAGACCAGGCACGACACGTCCTTTCGCCGATAACCGCACACTTATCGCGCAATCATGCGGCCATCGGCGAGCCGGCGGCAAGGGACCGGTGTCCCGGTTCCTATCCGCTTCTGGACATCTTGGAGACGACGGTGACGGCGAGTACGACGACGACCGCGACGAGCCCGATGAAGAAGAAGAACTTGAGCATCGACAGGATGGCGCCGACGACGGTGAACAGCAGCCAGACCGCCAGCACCACGCCGAGGATCATCAATATGGTTCGGCCCATACCCCCAAGGTAGGCCGCCTCACCGGCACCCGTCATCACCCTGAAGGACGACCTCGACCCTGAATCCGGGGTCGGGGACGCCTCGGGGACGCATCCGGACGGGCGGCGGCCGCGTCCGTCCGCCCCCCGGCGGTCACGCCCCCGGCTGCCCTCCCGGCGATGCGGGCGGCTCGATGGGCTGCCCCGGCGCCCACCCGGACGCCCCCGGCGCGGGCCCGCCCGGCGCGGGCCCGCCCGGCGCGGGCTGCCCGTGAGCGGGTTGGCCCGGAGCAGGCTGGCCGTGCGCGGGCTGGCCCGGAGCGGGTTGCCCGAACGCCTCGAACTGCCCCGGCATCGGCTGCCCCGAGACGGGCTGTCCCGGGACGGGCTGGCCGGGAGCTCCGTACGGCTGCCCCGCAGGGGGCTGCCCGGGGGCGCCGAACGGCTGGCCGGGGGCGCCGAACGGCTGCCCGGGAGCCCCGGCGCCGAACGCCGGGTTCGTCCCGGCACCGGACGACATCAGCACCTTCGCCAGCGCGAGCCCTCCGGCGACCAGCGACGCGAGCAGCTCGTAGGCCATGAACTTCACCGGCCCCGGCTCCAGGAGGTCGCCGAGCGGCCCCGTGCCCGGGAAGTGCCCCACCGACAGCATGATGGCGATGTACGCCCCGATCCGGACGCCCACCTCCACCGCGACGAACGCCGCGATCGCCGCCGCGATCGGGGCCGCCGCGCCGCGCGGCCGCGTGAACAGCAGCACGCCCCCGATGACCGCTCCGGCGAGGAAGCACTCCATCAGGAAGTACCCGTCCGACGCGCGGAAACCGAGCATCGTGAACGAGTGGTAGTTCCGGAAGGTCGTGAGGACGAGCACGACGCCGGTGGCGAGGGCGCCCCCGACCATGATGAGCGCGAAGACCGCGCCGGTGGAGGTCGCGGAGCGAGTTTGCGGCATTCGGCCATTAAAGCGCCGATCGTCGCCGAGTGTGAAGTCCCATGTTCGCTCCGTGCCAGACTCCTTACAGAGTGATGACGCGTGCGGTGAACCGCCGGTGAGCCCCGTACTTTGGGTCCGTGATATGCGCGCGAACCCCCCGGCCGGTGGCCCCGTGACGGCCCCCGGCAGCATCCTGGTCGTGGACGACGACCCCACGGTGGCGGAGGTCGTGGCCCGTTACCTCGCCCGCGACGGGCACGACGTGACGTGCGTCGCGGACGGCCGGACGGCGCTGCGCCGCGCCCTCGACCGCCCGCCGGACCTGATCGTCCTCGACCTGATGCTGCCCGGGATCGGCGGGCTCGAGGTGTGCCGGCGGCTGCGCGCGTCCTCGGCCGTCCCGATCGTGATGTTGACGGCGCTCGGCGCCGAGACCGACCGGCTCGCCGGGCTCGAACTCGGCGCGGACGACTACGTCACGAAGCCGTTCAGCCCCCGCGAGCTGGCGCTCCGGGTGAAGTCGGTGCTGCGCCGATCGCGCGGCCCCGGCCCCGGCCCCGGCTCCTCCGGCTCGTCCGGCTCGTCCGCGCCGGGGGACCCCGGCGGGCCGTGGCGCGACGGCGACCTCGTCGTGGACGTGGCCGCGCACCAGGCCGTCCTGAGCGGGGCGCCCCTCGCGCTCACCGCCCGCGAGTTCGACCTGCTCGCGTTCCTCATCCGCCGCCCGCGCCGCGCGTTCACCCGCGACGAGCTGCTGAAAGAGGTGTGGGACTGGTCGTTCGGCGACGCCTCGACCGTCACCGTCCACGTGCGGCGGCTCCGGGAGAAGATCGAGGACGACCCGACCGCGCCCCGCCGTATCGTCACGGTGTGGGGCGTCGGCTACCGCTACGAGCCCGCCGAGGAAGAGGAGGACGCGTGATCCCGTTCGCCGATCTCCTCCTCGTCGCCCTCTACGCGACGCTCGCGGCCGTCACGGTGGCCGCCGTCGCGCTCGTCCTGCTGTACCTGCTGCGCGGCCGGTCGGTCGCGACGCAGCTCGTCGTGGTGAGCGCGGCCACCGTTCTCGCGACGATCTGCGGGATCCTCGTGATCTCGTTCCTGATGCTGATCAACGACCACGACCGGTCGGTGGTGCTCGCGGTGGTGGCGTCCGCAGGCCTGGTCGCGATGGCGGTGTCGCTGCTGCTCGGCCGCCGGCTCGTCGCGGCGAACCGGGCGCTGGTCGAGGCCGTCCGCGCGGACCGGTTCCGCCCGCCCGCGGGCCGCCTCCCCGCGGAGCTGGCCGAGCTGTCCCGCGAGCTGGACGCCGCCTACGCGCGGCTCGCCGCCGCGCACGAGCGGGAGCAGGCCCTCGAGGCCAGCCGCCGGGAGCTGGTCGCGTGGGTGAGCCATGACCTGCGCACCCCGCTCGCCGGGCTCCGCGCGATGGCCGAGGCGCTGGAGGACGAGGTCGTCGACGACGCCGAGACCGTCCACCGGTACCACTCCCGCATCCGGGTGGAGGCCGAGCGGCTGACCGGGATGGTGGACGACCTGTTCGAGCTGTCCCGCATCCACGCGGGCGCGCTGCGGCTGACGCGGAGCCGGGTCGGGCTGGCCGACCTGGTCGCCGAGACGGTCGCGGGCACCGAGGCGCTCGCCCGCGCCAAGGGCGTCCGGCTGACCGGCGACGTGCGCGCCGCCGGGCCCGTCCAGGTCGACACGGGGGAGCTGGGCCGCGCGCTGCGCAACCTGGTGGTGAACGCGATCCGGCACACCCCGGGCGACGGCACCGTGGAGATCGTCGGGGAGGTGCGGGACGGGCGGGCGCGGGTGACGGTCGCGGACGCCTGCGGCGGCATCCCGGAGGACGATCTGCCGCGCGTCTTCGACGTCGCGTTCCGCGGCGAGGCGGCCCGCAGCCCCGGCGGCGGCGCCGGGCTCGGCCTCGCCATCGCCCGCGGCATCATCGAAGCCCACGCGGGCGAGATCGACGTCGCCAACTCCGGCCCCGGCTGCAGGTTCGAGGTCATTCTGCCCGCGTGACCCCGGCCGTGCTCGGCGGCGCCGGCCGGGCCGCGGAGGGCGGTCAGCGTCCGGAGCCGGAGGTGTCGCCGTCGAACACCGTGTCCGCCATCAGGCGGACGGTGGCGCAGGGCCAGCGGGTCATGCAGGCGCGGCAGCGGCGGATGGGGCGGTCGGGGTCGCTGGTGATGCCGCCCGCGTCCTGGGGCCGGTGCAGGTCGAGCAGGCGCAGCGACAGTTCGGCGAACGCGAGCACCTCGTCGCGGGCGCCGGAGATGAACGCGACGTCCTCCCGGGACAGGCGCGCCTTCACGGGGACGAAGCCGTCCTTGTTCACCAGCCGGGTGAGGTGCCCGGTGGACGAACGCCACGAGCTCGCCTTCGCGGAGCGCGCGCGGATCGTCTCCAGACGTTCGCGAAGCCGGGCCTCGCGGTCTTCGGCCGTCATGTCCGGCGCACCCCCCAATGCTCCGCCGCGCGGGCGGCGGCGCCGTCCGCTGTTGCTCAGGTTCAGCGTCCCCCAAACGGGGGCGCCGCGAAGGGCGAACGGTGAAGATCGAGGCCCCGAACAGAGGTGCAAACAACGCATTACCGTGCGTAGTACGCAAAGGGTGTGGGCGGGTCGGGAGGGGCGACACGCCCGGACGCGCCCATGTCACAGGGGACTCGGCGAACCGTCTGGCCCGCCGGCCTTCGGCGAGATAGTGTGCCGAACGTGGAGCTAAACGTCTCGACCGCGTCTCAAGGGGGTCACGCCGTCGTCACGGCGACCGGCGAGCTCGACCTGTACACCGCGCCCAGGCTGCAGGCCGCGCTCGCGGGCCTGCTGCGCGACCACGTCGACCACATCACGGTCGACCTGAGCGGCGTCGAGTTCTGCGACTCGACCGGCATGAACGTGCTGCTGTCGGCCATGAAACGGCTCAAGGAGCAGGGCGGCACGCTCGAACTCGCCGCCCCGCGCCCCGCCGTCAAGCGGATCCTGCAGGTCACCGGGCTCGACACCGTGTTCACCGTGACCGAGGCCGCGCCCGCCATGGACGCCGGCTGACCCGACCGAACCGACCATCGACCGACCGCCGGAACATCGGGTGAACCCGCCGCCCGAACCGGCACGAGCGTGCGGCGCGCGCACTACGATCGCCGGTATGCAGGACGTAGCGGTGATCATTCCGGCCAAGGACGAAGCCGACCGCATCGCCGACACCGTCGAGGCCGCCCGCGAACTGCCGGGCGCCGACCTCGTCGTGGTCGTCGACGACGGCTCGTCCGACGGCACCGCCCGGGCGGCGGAACGGGCCGGGGCGCGCGTCGTGCGGCACGGCCGCAACCGCGGCAAGGGCTGCGCCATGGAGAGCGGAGCCGAGGCCGTCAAACTGCTCGAGGACGGCCGCGAGGAGCCGCGCCACCTGCTGTTCCTCGACGCCGACCTCGCCGGGACCGCGCGCGAGGCGGCCCCGCTCGTCGAGCCCGTCCGGCGCGGCGAGGCCGACATGTCGATCGCGGTGTTCTCCACCACCGTCAAGCTCGGCGGGCACGGGCTGGTCGTGCGGCTGTCCCGCGAGGGCATCCGCCGCGCCACCGGCTGGGACGCCACCCAGCCGCTCAACGGGCAGCGCTGCCTCACCCGCCCGGCGTTCGAGGCGGCGCGGCCGCTCGCCGCCGGGTTCGGCGTCGAGACAGCCCTCACCATCGACCTGCTGCGCAAGGGGTTCCGGGTGACGGAGGTGGAGGTGCCGCTCGCGCACCGCGCCACCGGCACCGACTGGCGCGCGCAGGCGCACCGCGCCCGGCAGTTCCGGGACGTGGCGCGGGCGCTGGCCGTCCGCGACCCCGCGGTGGCCGGGCGGCTGGCCCGGGTGCGCGGCCCCCGCCCATGACCCGCCCGGCTCCGGCCGGTCTCGGCGGCTGCGGGCTCGCCGCCCTCGGCGCGAGCACGCTGTGCTTCCTCGTGACGGCCCTGCTGGGGCCGTCGGCGTTCCAGCCGGCGCTCGCCGGAGCCCCGGCCGACCCCCCCTACTCCCTGCACGCGAACCCTTCGCCGTACCTGGTGACGGGCCTTGTCGTGGCGGGCATCGCGCTGGGCGCGGGCGGGCTGGGCGCCTGCATGGCCGCCGCTCGCCGCGGCTGGACCGTCCGTCCGCTGCCGCTGGTGGGGGCGGGCCTCCTCGCGGCCGTCGCGTTCATGTTCCTGCCGCCCGTCGGGTCCGCCGACCACCTGAACTACGCGTCGTACGGGCGGATGGCGGCCACCGGGCACGACCCGTACGCGACGACCGCCGCGGACGTCCCGGGCGACCCGGTGATCGGCGCTGCGGAGGAGTGGCGCACGACGACCAGCGTGTACGGGCCGATCACGACGGCCGGGCAGGCGCTCGCGTCCCAGGTCGGCGGCGACTCGGTGAAGCTGACCGTGTTCGCCCTCTCGGCGCTCAACGTCGCGGCGTTCGCGCTGACCGCGTGGATCCTCTACAAGACGTCCCGTACGCGCGCGCGCCGCCTTCGCACCGCGCTCCTGTGGACGTGCAACCCGCTGCTGCTCTACCACCTGGTCTCGGGCGGGCACAACGACGTCCTCGCCGTGGCCCCCATGGTCGCGGCGCTCGCCGTGTTCTCCGGACGCGGATGGGGGCGGGCCCTCGCGGCGGGCGTGCTGACGGGCGCCGGTGCGGCGATCAAGCTCCCGGCGGCGCTCGTCGGCGGCGGGCCCGCGTGGGCCCTGCTGCGCGACCGGCACGCCCGGCTCCGCCTGCTCGCCCTGTTCGGCGGCGCCGCGGCCGCCGTCGCCGCCGCGTACGCCCTCGCCGGCCCGCACGCCCTCGACCAGATCAACCGCGCCAGCGAGATGGTGTCGCTCGCCACCCCCTGGCACCTCCTGGACGACGCGATGGGCCGGGGCTCCAACCGGGGCCTCATCAAGATCGGGATGGTCGTGCTCACCCTGGCGCTGTTCGCCCTGCTCGTCCGCGCCCTCCCCCGCGGGGACGACACGGAGCACGCGCGGGTGTCGGCGGCGTTCGTCCTCGCGTGGCTCCTCGCCGCCCCCTACGCGCTGCCCTGGTACGACGGGTTCGGGTGGGCGCTCCTCGCGCTGCTCCCGTGGACGCGCATCGACTGGATCCTGCTCGCCCACACCACCGTGCTCAGCCTCGCCTACCTGCCCGCGCGCGCGCCGAAGCTCGCAAGGATGCCGGACGATCTGTCGTGGCTGTTCACGACCGTCCGGCCGACGGTCGTTCCGTGGACTCTGCTCGCGGTCCTGCTCGCCCTGGTGTTTCTGTGCCTGCGTTCAGGTCGATCTCCAGCGACCGCAGTCCCGCCGCGAGCATCAGCGGCGTCGCGAGGCTGAACGCCACCGACAGGATCACCACGCCCGAGTCGTTCACCAGCATGCCGATCAGCCCCACCGCCAGCGCGCTGATCACCGCCGGGCGCATCGTGCGGCTGTGCTCGTAGGCCCGCCCCAGCAGCGACACCCGCCACCGGGTCGGCCGCGCCAGCACGAAGAACAGGAAGACCACCGCCGCGATCAGCGCCACCGTGTACGGCCAGTACCCGAGGCTCCCGATCATCGCGTTGAACTTGCGGACGACGACGCTCCACGCCTCACCGGCCACGAGGTCCTGCCAGAACCGCCCCAGATGCGTGGGGTTGGCGCTCTGCGCGTTCCAGTACGAGATGCCGAGCACCACCACCGCGCCCGCGACGCAGAACGCCGCCAGCCTCACCGGCGACACCCGCCGGCCCGTCACCAGCATCCCGAGCATCGCGAACGCCGGCACCATCGCCAGCACCCCGCCGAAGTCGCTGCCCCACGCCGGCAGCCCGTCCACCGCGACCGCGACGACCCCGATGACCGCCACGACCGCGACCGCGACCGCCTTCCGCCCCCGCCGCAGCGGGAACTCCGTCAGCCACGCCGCCGTCAGGATCGCCGCGACCGCGAACAGCGCGAACGCCTGGTTGCCGAACCCGTAGAACCGTCCGGCCACCAGCGCCGTGTACCCCATCAACGTGTTCAGCTGGAGGTTCGACCCGGTCATCACGTCGAGCGCCAGCACCAGCGCCGTCACCGCCGTGATCACCAGCCCCGGCAGGAACACCGACTTGCGCCACGGCCCCGCCAGCGCGACGCCCGTCAGCAGCGCACCGAACCCCAGCACCGTCAGGACGAGCATCACCGTCGGGTTCGACGCCCGCCACCACGGCAGCAGCCCGGTCAGGAACGTCGCCGCCGGCACCGCGCCGCCGAACAGCGCGATCACCCGCGTCCCGCCGAGGATCCGCGCCCGCGACCGCCGGTCGCCGCCCAGCCTCCGCAGCGCCAGCGCCGCCGCGCCGTACGCGACGAGCTGCGCCGCGAACAGCACCCAGTAAAAGGACGTCTGCACGGCGCTGATCCCCTGCGCCGCCACATCGTCGTCGTCCAGCGCCTCGACCCGCTCGACCGCCGAATCGTCCGTCGGCTCGCCCTGCCACGCCGACCCCACCGCGGCGTCCGGCCGGTCCAGGCCGAGCTCCTGCAGCGCGGTCGCCGTCAGGTCCGTGAGCGTCACGAGCCCCTGCTGCCGCGTCGCACCCGACGTCAGGTACCCGCCGCCGAACCCCTCGCCCTTCGCGACCGCCACGTGCAGGTGCGGGTCCGCGCTCGCGTCCGCGAGGCCCGCGACCAGCACGGTCGTCCCGTCCGGGACGCTCGACAGCACCCGCGCGACCCGGCGGTCCGCCGCGGCCGCCGCCGCGGCCCGCTCGTCCGCCGCACCGTCCGCGTCCGTCCCGCCGTCCGCGTCCGTCCCGCCGTCCGCGTGCGCGCGGAACACGTCGTCCACCGACACCCCCGCGATCGGGCACGCCGCCCAGTCCGCGGGGTTCACCTCTTCCGGCGTGGCGGCGTACCGGTCCACGCGCCCGCTCCCGTCGGCGAGCCCGAACACCGCGCCCGGCCCCACCGCCAGCGTGCAGCCCCCGGCCGCGTGCACCGCGTCCCCGAGCAGCCCCACCTTCGCGCGGTACCCGGTCCCCGCGTTGTCCCGCACGATCGCGGGCCAGCCCGGCGCGACCGCCCCGTCACCGGACGGGACGGGCGCCGCGGGCGGCGCGCAGTCCCCGTTCGGCAGCCGCGCCCGCTGCCCCGCCGACACCGTCAGCCACCCGTCCGACGGGCACGTCAGCCGCCGCGTCGTCCGCACGCTCAACGCCGCGCTCGAACCGTCCTCGACCAGGCTCCACAGCGCGGGCGTGTTCTCCCGGTCGACGTCGCTCCACAGCAGCCCCGGAACGCCGATGACGACCACGCGTCCCCCGGGTTCGGCCGCCGCCGGGGGAGCGAACAGGACCGACAGCCCGCAGACCACCGCAGCGAGGGCCGCAAGCAAGACCCCTGCCCTCGTCCCCCGCTGAACCATGCGGGTCAGGCTACGCGAACGCCCGGTACCCGACGAACGATCCCGTCCCGCGGGAAGGCGTCCCACCGCCCGACGCCGGGGGGCACGCGGATAAATAGACTCACCAGGGTGTGGGCCAAGGGATCTCGGGCGGCGGGCGGCAGGTGGGCGGACCTGCTGATCGTGCTGGCCGGGTTCGCCGTCGCCGCGGCCGCGGTGGCGCCGATCGTCTCGCACTGGCTCACCAACCCGCCCGACCAGCGGCTCGTCGACCTCGAGGTCTACCGCGAGGGCGGACGGGCGATCCTGCGGGGCGCCCCGCTGTACGAGGTGCTCACGCAGCCGCCGCAGTTCCTCCCGTTCACCTACCCGCCGTTCGCCGCCGTGCTCGCCGTGCCGTTCACGCTGCTGCCGTGGGGCGCGGCCCAGATCGTCTGGACGGCGCTCATCTACGCGGCGCTCGTGCTCGTCGTCCGGTACTCGTTCCGCGACCTCATCCGGCGGACGGGCCGCTGGGCGCCCCTCGCGACCGGGGCGCTCGTCGGGGCGGCGGCATGGATCCTGCCGGACCGGGACCAGGTCCGGTTCGGGCAGGTCGGGTTGTTCCTGCTCGCGATGTGCCTGGCCGACTGCTGCAGCCGCTCGCCGCGCTGGCCGCGCGGCGTCCTCGTCGGCCTCGCCGTCGCGATCAAGCTGGTGCCGGGCGTCTTCCTCGTCTACTTCCTGATCACCGGACGGTTCCGCGCCGCGGGCAACGCGGTCATGACGGCGGTCGGGGCGACGCTGTTCGGGTTCATGCTGCTGCCGTCCGACTCGGTCGACTACTGGTTCGGCGCGCTGCTGCAGGGCGGCGACCGGACGGGCGCGATCGACGGGACGACGAACCAGGCGATCAACGGCATCGTCGCGCGGGCCCTCCCGGACGGGGCGCTGCAGACCGCGGTGTGGGGCGTCCTCTGGCTGGCCGTCGCGTACGTCGGGTTCAGGCTCGCGCACCGCGCGACCCGCGCCGCCGACGCGCTCGGCGGGGCGCCGTCGCGGACGTTCGAGGGGACCGACCACCTCCCGGCCGCGGACCGTCCGGCGTCCTACGGCCTGCTGCTCGCGGGCGTCTCGATCACCGGCCTCCTGTCCGTCCTTCTGTCCCCGGTCGGGTGGATTCACCACTTCGTCTGGATGATCCCGGTCATCGGGGCTCTGGTGGGCGATGGGCGAGACACGCGAAGATGTCTTTTCGGCGCGGCGACGTGGTTCTACTTCCTGTGGCCGCTGCCGTGGTGGGGGGCCCGGATGATCGGCCCCGAACACGGATATATCGCGGAATTCTTCGGCCGATTGATCCAGGATCTCTTCGGTCTGGCGGCCATCGCGTCCGTCTTCCTCCTCGGTCGCTGGCTCGTCGACCGAGCGCTACGCGACGATCACCCTCGGGATCCTTCGCGGAAGCGGGCGGAGGTGGGTACGCTCGCCCCGTGATGTTGGTCACGGTGGCCGTCGCCGGCCTGGTCGCCGGAGTCGTGGGCCTGTCCATCGCGGTGGTGGCCCACAACCGGGTGAATCAGGTCGTCGACGAATGCGGGCACATGCTGCGGCGTCAGCTCCAGGTAGCGGGCGGCACGGTGGACGAGTGCGCCCTGCGCGACCTCGCCATCGTGCACTACGACGCCCTCAAGGAGATGACGGGACGGCGCTCCTTCTCCCTCGCGCTCCTCAACGCCGTCGGCGACGGCGTCGTCATCAGCTCCATCAACGGGCGCACCGAGACGCGCACCTACGCCAAGGCCGTCCAGGCGGGGCAGCCCGTCGAGCGGCTCTCCCCCGAGGAGAACCAGGCCCTGCGCGCCGCCCGCCTCGGCAAGGGACCCGTCGTCTCCATGGACGACCCCCTCGCCGACTTCGGCGACGAGGCCGCCCCCACCCGCATCTGACGGCAAGTAGAATCGTCCCTCTCGCCACGCCGATGTCAGGCGTGCGCTTCCACACCACCGTCGGGGGACCCCGTGACCGCAGACGCCAGGCCGGAACGCTACGCCTTCCTGGGTCCGCGCGGCACGTTCACCGAGGCGGCGCTCCTGCGGGTCCCGGGCGCCGCCGACGCCGAGCAGGTCCCGTACGCGACCGTCCCGGCCGTCCTGGACGCCCTGCGCCGCGGCGACGCCGACACCGCGGTCGTCGCGCTGGAGAACTCCGTCGAGGGCTCGGTCCCCACCACCCTCGACGAACTCGCCACCGGCGAGCCCCTGCAGATCGTCGGCGAGATCCACCTGCCCGTGACGTTCGCGCTGCTCGTCCGTCCGGGCACCGCGATCGAGGACATCAAGTCCGTCGCCTCGCACCCCATCGCCCAGCCCCAGTGCCGCCGCTGGCTCGCCGACCACGTCCCGCACGCCGAATGGCACGCGGCGACGTCGAACGCCGAGGCCGCCCAGCGCGTCGCCGACGGCCACTACGACGCCGCGCTCGCCGGCTCGTTCGCCGCGGCCCGCTACGGCCTGACCGTCCTCGCCGAAGACATCCACGACGTCGCCGACGCCGTCACGCGCTTCATCGTCCTGCGCCGCCCCTGCGCCCCGCCCGAGCCCACCGGCACCGACCGCACGACGGTCGTCGCGTTCATCGGCGAGGACCACCCCGGCGCCCTCCTGGAGATCCTCACCGAGTTCTCCGTGCGCGGCATCAACCTGACGCTCATCCAGTCCCGCCCCACCGGCGCGGGCCTCGGCTCCTACCTCTTCTGGATGGACTTCGAGGGCCACGTCCGCGACGCCCGCGTCGGCGAGGCCCTGATGGGCCTGCGCCGCATCTGCGCCGACGTCCGCTACGTCGGCTCGTACCCCCGCGCCGACCGCGTCCGTCCCGAGATCCGCCGCGGCACCCACGACGACGACTACACCGAGGCCGCCGCCTGGCTCACCTCCATCGGCGGCACCCCGCCCACCCCGCCCACCCCGTGACCCGAACGTGATTCACCCGAGGTCAACCAAGATCGCCTAGCGGGCGTCCCCCACTGAGCCAGCCGCCAGTGGAAAGGTCGCCCTTGCGCAGAACGAAACTCTCGGCCGTCCTCGTCGCCCTCATCATGGCGGCGTCGGCCCTCCTCATCCCCGGAACGGCCCACGCGGACGCCACCGACGTGAGCCTGTCCGTCGAGTTCGACAACCTCTCACCCGACCGCACCGCCACGGTCACCCTCAAAGCCAAGTCCGAGAGCGGCGTCACGAACGTCGAGGCGGTCCTGCGTCACAGGCGGTTGCCCGATGTGGACGCGACCATCGGATCGCTGCCGTTCACCCTCGTCGACGGCACCGTGAACGACGGGACCTGGAAGGCCGAGTACGAGGTCGACATCGAGGCCCACCCTGGCTTCATCGTGTTCGACGTGACGGTGACGACGGCGGACGGTGCGACGCTGACGCGCAGCGCCCGTGCCGACAGCTGCTACGAGGGACGGTTCGCCGACCTGAAGACGTCCCCCGCGATCGTGGACCCCGACGAGCGGGGCATCGTGGTCCAGGGACGCCTTCTGGTTCAGAAGGTTCGAGGGGCGGAACCCGAACCCGCGCCCGAGGGGATCACCGTCCGGGGTATCGGGGACGCCTCGGCCACGACGGCCGCGGACGGATCCTTCACGCTCTCGATCCCTTCGACGGCCACCCGGATCTACGTGTCGGCGGGGCAGGCGGTGTGCCAGCTTGTCGGCGATGCCCCTGACGGAGACTTCTCCCAGAAGGCCACGGAGATCTCCGCGTCGATCGTGACCCCCCAGCCGGTCGAGGCGGGCGCCGAGGTCACGGTCGAGGGCGTCGTACGCCGGGAAGGCGCCGGCGGGTTCGAGCCCGTGGGCAACATGACCGTCTCCGGGTACACCGCTTACAGCACCGATGCCGAGACCCGGGTCGGTGGCGTGGATTCGGCCGAGGACGGGACGTTCGCCTTCACCTTCACCGCACAGGCGTCCGGGCCTGTGGTGGTTCGGACCGAGGACACGTCCTTCCTGGCGACAAGTTTGGCCACGGCCGGACGGCTGACGGTGACGGGAGCGCCGGAGATCTCTGCCTTCAGTGCCTCCGTCCAGCAGGACACGCCGTCGACGGGCGAGGACACGGTCGTCGCCACGGGGCGTCTCCTCAACGGTGACGCTCCGATCGAAGGCGAGCGGGTCTACCTGGAAAGCGCGAGCGAGAAGGAACTGTTCTGGCACGTGGCGGCCACGGGAGTGACGGCCGAAGACGGGTCCTTCTCGTTGCGCGCCGGGGCGGACCGGGACCTCCAATGGAGGGTGCGTTCCGCCGGGAGCGCCGATCATGCCGCGACCGTGAGCGTGGCCGAGCACGTGGACGTGCGTGACAGGACGGTCGCGCACGTCACCGCGGAATCCACCGCCGACGGAGTCGTCACTCTCGGCGGACGGGTGCGGAACGCCGGAGGCGACGCCGGGCCGGTGAGTTCGCGTCCCGTCCACGTGTACTTCCAGCCCGAGGGCGAGTCGACGTGGGAGTACCGGGGGACGGTCACCACTGACGCGGACGGCGCCTTCACCGGACGGTTCACCGAGCACCGGGACGGCGGCTGGACCGTGTGGTTCTGGGGCGACGACGAGTTCCTCCGGACCAACGCCCCGGTCAGCTGGGTGGACATCAGGCCGGACTTCGAGACGAAGTTCTCGCGGTTCGGCGCTTCGCCGACGCCGGTGACGGCGGGCAAGCCGGTCACGGTCAACGGGGTGCTGAGCAGGTTCAAGGGCACGGGCGCCCTTGCGCCGGCGCCGAACCTGGAGGTGTACGTGTACTTCATGCCGAAGGGTTCGTCGGAGTGGAAGCAGGTCGGCATGACCCGCACCGGCGCCGACGGGTCTTTCGCCAAGGCGTTCACCGCCGAGCGTGACGGGTATTGGACGGCCTGGTTCTGGGGCGACAAGGACCACGTGAAGGCCAACTCGGCCACCGCCTACGTAGACGTGCGGTGACCGTGTGCGGGACGGGCCGCCGCGACGAACGCGGCGGCCCGTCCCGTGCGTTTCGAGACCACTGGGCACACCGTGCCCGAAATGTGACGACCGGGCGGCAAATTAGATCTGGTCTGGTTCAGGGACGGAGAGACGAGGACGGCACCCGCCGTGGGGACTCCCCGTCTGGTTCTACTTCATGCCCTTGGGGTCATCGACCTGGGAGTACATGGGTATCACGGACACGGACAGGTACGGCGAGTTCGAGGAGACGTTCACGTCGGACCGTGACGGCTACTGGACCGCGGTGCACTGGGAGGACCTCGAGTACCTGGCGTCGAACGCCCCCATCGCGTACGTGGACTTGATCGGCACGTACAAAACGCAGATCCAGGACTTCGGGGCTTCACCGGGCACCGTGAAGAAGGGCGGAATGGTCACGGTCAGCGGGCTGCTTCGCCGGTCCGTGGACGGGAGCGCGCCGACGTTCGCTCCGGGCAAGCCCGTCCGCCTGTACTTCCTGCCGTCCGGCTCGACCGAGTGGAAGCAGATGGCGGTGGTCGAGACGGGGCACGACGGGCGTTTCGCGAAGGAGTTCGCCGCCGACCAGGACGGGAGTTGGACGGCGTGGTTCTGGGGCGACGACGGCCACCTGAGGTCGAACTCGTCCGTGGTGCGCGTGGACGTGCAGTGAAGGCGTCGGGGTTCGTTCGGGTGGGAGACTGCGCGGGTGGACTTCGATGCTTATGAGCGTGAGTTGTGGGCCGGGCGGGTGTCCGCGTACGAGCGGGGGTTCGCCCGGCTGACGGCGTACCTGGTGGGGCCCCTGCTGGAGGCGGCGGGGGTCGCGGACGGGACGCGGACGCTGGACGTCGGGACGGGCCCGGGGATCGTGTCGGCCGCGGCGGTCGGGCGGGGGGCGGCGGTGACGGCGGTCGACGCCGACGCGGGGATGGCGGAGGCGGCGCGGCGGAACGTGCCGGAGGCGGACGTGCGGGTGGCGGTGCTGCCGGACGTGCCGTTCGCGGACGGGTCGTTCGACGCGGTCGTCGGGAACTTCGTGATCAACCATGTGGGGGACCCGGGGGCGGCGCTGGTGCGGCTGCGGCGGGTGCTGCGGCCGGGCGGGCGGCTGGCGGTGAGCTGCTGGGCGATGCCGGGTTCGGGGGCGCTGGGGCTGGTGCGGGAGGCGATCGACCGGGCGGGGGTGCCGTGGCCGGAGGACGTGCCGGTGCCGCCGTTCATGGAGCACGGGGAGCCCGCGGCGTTCCGGCGGCTGGTCGCCGGGGCCGGGTTCGCGAACGTCGCGGTGGAAGAGGTGACGTGGGAGCACGTCGTCGATCCGGACGAGTGGTGGGAGCTGGGCGCGCTGGCGCGGGTCGGCAGCAACGGCGTGGTGGTGGGGCGGCAGGACGCGGCGACGGTCGCGCGGATCAAGGCCGAGTACGACGAGGTCGTGGCGCGGTATCCGGAGCGGGACGGGGGCGTGGCGCTGCCGGCGCACGCGTTGCTGGCGAGCGGCGCGGCCTGAAAAACGATCCGGTGCGCGGCGCGGGGGCGATAGCCTCGCTGTTGTGATTGACCTGCGAGCTCTTCGAGAGGACCCCGAGCGGCTGCGTGCGTCGCAGCGCGCGCGCGGGGAGGATGACGGCGTCGTCGATCGGCTGCTCGACCTGGACGGGAGGCGGCGTTCCGCCTTGACGTCCTTCGAGACGCTGCGGGCGGAGCAGAAGAGTTTCGGCAAGTCGGTGTCCCGGGCGAGCGGGGACGAGCGGGAGCGGCTGCTGGCGCGCGCGAAGGAGCTGGCGCAGCAGGTGAAGGAGGCCGAGGGCGAGGCCGACCGGCTCGGCGAGGAGCTGGACGCGCTGCTGAAGGCGGTCCCGAACGTCGTGGAGGACGGCGTCCCGCCGGGCGGCGAGGAGGACTTCGTCCTCCTGGAGCACGTCGGGACGCCCACGGAGTTCGACTTCGCGCCGAAGGACCACCTGGAGCTCGGCGAGGCGCTCGGTGCGATCGACATGGAGCGCGGCGCGAAGGTGTCGGGCGCGCGGTTCTACTACCTGACGGGCGTGGGGGCGCGGCTGCAGTACGCGCTGCTGAACCTCGCGATGGAGCAGGCGGTGTCGAACGGGTTCGTCCCGATGTACCCGCCGGTGCTGGTGAAGCCGGACGCGATGGAGGGCACCGGGTTCCTCGGCGCCCACGCCGCCGAGGTGTACCACCTGGAAGAGGACGACCTGTACCTGGTGGGCACCTCGGAGGTGCCGCTCGCGGCGTACCACATGAACGAGATCGTCGACGCGCTGCCGCGGCGGTACGCGGCGTGGTCGTCGTGCTTCCGGCGGGAGGCGGGCTCGTACGGCAAGGACACCCGCGGCATCATCCGGGTGCACCAGTTCGACAAGATCGAGATGTTCTCCTACTGCGACCCGGCCGATGCCCACGAGGAGCATCTGCGGCTGCTGGAGTGGGAGAAGGAGATGCTCGCCAAGGTGGAGATCCCGTACCGGGTGATCGACGTGGCGGCGGGCGACCTCGGCGCGAGCGCGGCCCGCAAGTACGACTGCGAGGCGTGGGTGCCGTCGCAGGGGACGTACCGGGAGGTCACGTCGACGTCGAACTGCACGCAGTTCCAGGCGCGGCGGCTGTCGGTCCGGCACAAGGACGCGGACGGCAGGAACCAGCCGGTCGCGACGCTGAACGGGACGCTCGCGACGACGCGGTGGATGGTCGCGATCCTGGAGAACCATCAGCGTGCGGACGGTTCGGTGCGGGTGCCCGAGGCGCTGCGGCGGTTCCTCGGGACGGACGTGCTGGAGCCCGTCGCCCGCTGAACGGTGCCGGCGCGCGCGGCCCGGGGCGTCCGTCCCGGGCCGCGGTGCGGGGGGGACGAACGGGGTAAGGGGCCACTCGACGGACATGTGGGTTGTGCGGTCACCTAAGGTGTGATTCAGCTGCACTGGAAGGTGACATGACCAAGCCTGCGCCCCGCGTTATCGCCACCGACCTCGACGGCACGATCGTCCGGTCCGACGGGAGGATCTCGGCCCGCACGGTCGACGCGCTCGCCCGCGTCGAGCGCGCCGGGGCGCTGCTCGTCATGGTGACCGGGCGGCCGCCGCGCTGGATGACCGAGATCGCCGCGGCGGTCGGGCATCACGGCGTCGCGATCTGCGCGAACGGGGCCGTCCTGTACGACCTGCACACGGAGACCGTGCTGCGCGCGCACGAGATCGGGACGGACGTGCTCGCGGAGGCGATCGACCGGCTGCGGGGGGTCGCCCCGGAGCTGCGGTTCGCGGTCGAGTACCCGACGGGGTTCGTGTTCGACTCCCGCTACAGCCTGGGCCGCTGGGACGCGGAGGCGCTCGGCGGCCGGTTCGTCGACGACGCGGAGCTGGTGGCGCGTCCGGGCACGAAGCTGCTGGCGTTCCATCCGGACGCCGACCCGGACGTGCTCGCGGAGAAGGCGGGGCAGGCGGTCGGCGACCTGGTGACGGTGACGCACTCGTCGGGCCGGGGGCTGCTGGAGATGAGCGCGCTCGGGGTCACGAAGGCGACGGCGCTCGCGGAGTTCTGCGCGGAGCGCGGGGTGGACGCGGCCGACGTGGTCGCGTTCGGGGACATGCCGAACGATCTGCCGATGCTGGGCTGGGCGGGGACGTCGTACGGGGTGGCGAACGGGCACCCGATGGTGCTGGCGGCCGTCACGCACCGGACGGCCCGCAACGACGACGACGGCGTCGCGCAGGTGCTCGAGCGCCTCTTCCCGTAAAGACGCGTGTTTCCGTAAAGACGTCCGGGCCGCACCCTGGGCGGGTGCGGCCCGGACGTGAAGCGCTCTACAGGTAGGGGCCGGACGCGTGGCGCGTGCCGTGCTGCTTCTGTTCTTCTTCCGTGGGGGGAACCATCCCGGCGGGGAGGGCGCGGCGCATCTGTTCGAGCTGCGCGCGCGCCGCCATCTGCTGGGCGAACAGGGTGGTCTGGATGCCGTGGAAGAGGCCCTCCAGCCAGCCGACGAGCTGGGCCTGCGCGATCCGCAGCTCGGCCTCGCTCGGCACGTGCCCCTCGGTGAACGGGAGCGAGAGCCGCTCCAGTTCCTCGACGAGCTCGGGTGCCAGGCCGTCCTCCAGCTCCTTGATGGACGACTTGTGGATCTCGCGGAGCCGCGCGCGGCTCGCCTCGTCCAGCGGTGCGGCCTTCACCTCGTCGAGCAACTGGCGGATCATCCCGCCGATCCGCATGACCTTCGCGGGCTGCTCGACCATCTCGGCGACCGACTTGTCGCCCTTATCCGGGTCACCGCCCTCCATGGCGATGCCGCCGGGGCCCACCACGAGAACCTGAGGCTCCTGTTCGGACTCGTTCTTTGAAGGCTCGCTCATATCCCCTCATCCTCACACGGTCAGCAGGATCTTGCCGACGTGTCCGCTCTGTTCGAGCAGTTCGTGCGCGCGCGCCGCGTCCGCCATGGGGACCAGCCGGTCGACCACCGGACGGACGTCCCCGGACGCGATCAGCGGCCACACGTTCTCCCGCACGCCCGCGACGATCTCCGCCTTCTCCCGGACGGGACGCGACCGCAGCGACGTCGGGTGCACCATCGCGCGCTTGCGCAGCAGCGTGCCGATGTCCAGCTCGGCCTTCGTCCCGCCCTGCAGACCGATGATCATAAGGCGGCCGCCGACCGCGAGCGCGTCCACGTTCCGGGCCAGGTACTTGGCGCCGATCAGGTCGAGGATCACGTCGTAGGGGCCGGCGTCGACGAAGTCCTCGGTGCGGTAGTTCACGGCGACGTCCGCGCCGAGTGCGCGGCACCGCTCCGCCTTCTCCGCGCTGCCCACCGTGCAGACGACCCGCGCGCCGCGCGCCTTCGCGAGCTGGATCGCGAACGTCCCGATGCCGCTGCCGCCGCCGTGCGCGAGCAGCGTCTCCCCGGCCCGCAGGCCGCCCAGCATGAAGACGTTCGACCACACGGTGGACGCGACCTCCGGCAGGCCCGCCGCGTCCACGAGGTCGACGCCGTCCGGGAGCGGCAGGACCTGCCCGGCGGGCACCGCCACCCGCTCCGCGTACCCGCCGCCGGCGAGCAGCGCGCACACCTCGTCGCCGACGCGCGGCCACGCGACCCCGTCGCCGACCTCGGCGACCCGTCCCGACACCTCCAGGCCCGGGTAGGGCGGCGCGCCCTCGGGCGGCGGGTAGAACCCGAGCCGCTGCATGACGTCGGCGCGGTTGACCGCGCTCGCCGCTACGTCGATCAGTACTTCGCCCGGTCCCGCCGCCGGTTCCGGCACGGTCGTCCACTCCAGGACGTCCGGGTCGCCGGGCTCGCGGATCACGATCGCACGCATGCGTTCACGTTATCCGCTGGGGCCGCGCGGCCATCACGCGAGCAGGCGGCCATCGGCCGGAGCGGGCCGCGGCCGGGCCCCGGACCAGGGCGGGGCCGAAGCATCGCGCTCGCGTCCGGAGGCCGGAGCCGGGGCGGCGAACCGGGCGGTCCGGTTCAGTGACCGCACGCGGCGGCCGTCGAAGGCAGGCCGTCCCGGGCCTGAAGCGAGGGTGCCGCAAGTAACACAGGGATGCGTGGTAATGACGCGCGGGTACGCTGTTCCGGGGGTCTATGCCCACCCTGCTCCGGATTGTTCGTCAGAGGGTGCCGAGGGGAGAAACGGTGGCAAGGAACGAGCACGACGGGCGCTCCCTCGAGGAGCGGCTGGCCTCTCTGGACGCGATGAACGATGACGCGGCGGGGCGGCCGTCGGGCTCGGCGCCCGAGACCCCCGGGCAGCAGCCGGACGACGCGGCCGGGCAGGCCCCCGGGCAGGCGCCGCAGGGCGGCGCGCCGCCGCCCGAGCCCGTCGGCAACCCGTGGCTCGCGGCGCCCCCGGCCGTCCAGGAGCCGCCCGTCCAGGAGCCCCCGGCGGCCGGTGCCCCGCCGCAGGAGACGCAGGCGGACGGCCCCGTGCCGCCCGGTTTCCCCGGCTACGGCGATCCCCAGCAGCCCCAGCAGCCCCAGCAGCCCGGCCAGTACGAGCCCGCGCAGTACGAGCCCCCGCAGTACGAGCCCGGCCAGTACGACGGCGGGCCGATGCCGCAGCCGTTCGAGGGCGGGATGCTGCCGCCGCCGTACCCGGGTGCCGTCGGCTACCCGGGGTACGACCCGTCGCAGCTTCCGCCGCTCGACCCGGCCGGGCAGCAGCCGCAGCAGTTCCAGGCGCAGCAGCCCTGGGAGATCGGGCAGTTCTCCCAGCAGGACCCGAACGTCGCGGCGTCCCAGCCGTACCAGCCGGTCGACCCGAACACCGGGCAGCCGTACCAGCCCGGTCCCGCGACGCCGCCGCCGTATCCGCAGGTCGACCCGAACACCGGCCAGCCGTACCAGCCCGGCCCCGCGACCCCGCCGCCGTATCCGCAGGTCGACCCCAACACCGGCCAGCCGTACGACCCGAACGCGGCCGCCGCGCAGCCGTACCAGCCCGTCGACCCGAACACGGGCCGGCCGTACCCGCAGGTGGACCCGAACACGGGGCAGCCGTACCAGCCGGTCGATCCGAACACGGGGCAGCCGTACCCGCAGGTGGACCCGAACACCGGGCAGCCGTACGCGCCGATCGACCCGAACACGGGCCGTCCGCTGCAGGGGTACGCCTACCCGGCGGGCTACCCCCAGCCCCAGCAACCGCAGGAGTCCGACCCGGGCGGTGCCGACAGCCTCAGCTCCGAGAACCTGCTCGGCGAGCGCCGCATCGCGCCGTCGTCCGGGTGGCGCCGCGCCGTCTACAAGGCCAGCGGCGGCAACCTCCACCTGGGCGAGTCCCAGGGGGAGCTGCGCCGCAAGGACCTCATCGCCCGCGCCCGCACCCAGGTCGCGGGCGGGCACCACCGGGTGGCGGTGATGTCGCTGAAGGGCGGCGTCGGCAAGACGACCACGACCACCGGGCTCGGCTCGATGCTGGGCTCGCTGCGCGGCGACACCGTCATCGCGGTGGACGCCAACCCCGACCGCGGCACGCTGTCGGACAAGGTCAGGCTGGAGACGGCCGCGACGGTCCGCGACCTGCTGAACAACCGCGACAACATCCACCGGTACGCGGACGTGCGCGCGTTCACGTCGCAGAACCAGGCCCGGCTCGAGGTCCTCGCGTCCGACCGCGACCCGGCCGTCAGCGAGGCGTTCAGCGCCGAGGACTACGCCGCCGTCGCCGTGATCCTGGAGCAGTTCTACTCGATCTGCATCACCGACTGCGGGACCGGGCTGCTGCACTCCGCGATGGCGGGCGTGCTGAGCCTCGCCGACCAGCTCGTCCTGGTCAGCTCCCCGTCGGTGGACGGCGCCCGGTCCGCGAGCGCGACCCTCGACTGGCTGGAGGCGCACGACCACGGGCACCTGGTCCGCAACGGCGTCGTCGTGCTGTCGATGGTCCGCAACCGCACCCGCAGCCAGGTCGACCTCGACAAGCTCCAGGCGCACTTCGAGAGCCGCTGCCGCGCGGTCGTCCGGATCCCGTACGACGACCACCTGGAGGAGGGCGCGGAGGTCGAGCTGGAGCAGCTCGCGCCGCCGACCCGCGAGGCGTACCTCAATCTCGCGGCCGTCGTCGGCGACGGCTTCGCGTTCCGCCGCCCCGACCGCGACGCCCCCCAGGGCTGATCCGGGCCCGGCGCGCCGTGACGGCGTAGAGTTTCCCGACGTGGACGCGGACATGGACGTGGACGAACGGGGCGGCGGGGAACGGGACGCGGGCGGCGACGGGGTGTACGTCGGGAAGGCCGCGGTGGACGCGGCCGGCGACCGCGGCTGGCTGCTCGGCCACTTCAAGCCCGCGGGCGACCTCCGGCACAGCGACGACGTCGAGATCAAGTGGGGCGTCCACCCGAGGGGGGAGCGCCGCGCGGCCTGGACGGACGGGGAGAAGCGCACCGCGCTGCTGGTGCTGATCAGCGGGCGGTTCCGCCTCGAGTTCCCCGGCCGGGACGTCGTCCTGTGCGAGCAGGGCGACTACGTGGTGTGGGGGCGCGGCGTCGACCACTCGTGGTGCGCGGAGGAGGAGTCCGTCGTGCTGACCGTGCGCTGGCCGTCCATCCCCGGGTACCGCGTCCCGGACGCCTGACGGGCGCGGACGTCCGGCGGGCGCCCGCACGGATCCGGGAATGCGGTCGAAGCCACCGGCGCGCGGACGCTATCGTGGGCACCGACCTGCATGGGTCGCCGGGAGAGTTCGCATAGTGGACTAGTGCAGGCGCCTTGAAAGCGCCCAGGGCTGGGGACAGTCCTCGTGGGTTCGAATCCCACACTCTCCGCCACCACGCGCGGGCGATTTGTCCGTGAAGGCCCGTCAGTGATCCGTTACGCTCGTCCGCATGTCGCAGACACCGAACGATCCCGCGGGCACGACGCACCAGTTCCAGAACTTCGCCGGCCAGGCGCCGCAGCAGCCGGCGAAGGCGCCGGGCATGAACCAGGGCCTCGTCTTCGGCATCGCCGCGGTCGTGGTCGTCATCGCGATCGCCGCGGTCGCGTTCGTGCTGATGTAGCCCCCGTCGCCCGGGCGGGCGCGTCCGCGCCGGTCAGCGGCCGTTCGAGCTGAAGTGCTGGTAGTCCTTCGCGCCCGTCCAGGTCCCGCCCCAGCCCCAGCCGATGTCCGCGAACGCGTCGACGACGTCGTCGCCGGCATGGATCATGCCCGGCTCGTCGAGATCGCGGTTCCGGTACTTGACGCAGTCGGGGTGCGCGATCGAGCCGTCGGCGCTGACGTACGGGTTCTGGCACGGGTTGATGTCCACGGCGAGGCCGTAGGCGTGCTGCGACCACGAGCCCGACCCGGTCGCCTGGCGGCAGTTGAACGCCGACGTGTTGTTGGCCTCGATGGAGTCGAAGTCGCTGCCCTCGTACTTGTCGACGGGCTCCATGCGGTCGATCGGGTACCGCATCTGGTACAGCTTCCGGAAGACGGACACGAGGTCGTCGGCGGCGCTCTCGTTCACCACGAGCCGTCCGCCGGTGTGCGGGCGGTCGTCGAACCCCCAGTACGTCATCTCGATCATCCGGAGGTCGCCGGGCGGCACCGGGCAGCCCTCCCGCCACGAGTGCGGCAGGTCCCGCGCGGTCACCTCCTTGACCTCCGCGCGGAATTCCATGTTCGTCGGCGCCGCCGTCGGCGAGCCCCCCGTCCCCGTCGCGGTCGGCGGGGTCGCCGGGGCGGTGCCCTCGGTGTCCCCGTCGCCGCCGCACGCGGCCGCGGCCCCCAGCATGAGCAGCGCGGCGGCGGCCGCCGCGCTCTTCGCAAGCCTGCTACCTGGCATGACTCCAGAATGACACGCGGCGTGCCCTGCGCGTCACCCCGGGATTCGCTACGGTTCCGGTGGGGCCGCCCGCCGGAGAACGGGGCCGGGCAGGACGGGCGCCGCACCCATTCCAGGGCCGGGCGGGGCACCCGGCGACCTCGGGCCAGGGAGCCGGTATGGCGGATCCGGAGGAGCGGGAGCGCGACGGCGCGTCGCTCGAGGACGAGATCTTCGCGGTCGCGCAGCAGGTGGACGTCGACCGGACGCCGGGGCCGCGGATCCGCACGGAGCGGGCGGAGGCGTTCGTCGAGCGCGCCCGCGCGTTCGTCGGACGGGACGTGTCCGCGCTCGCCGGAGGCTGCGGCGCGTTCCTCTTCGTCGATCTCGTGATGATGTACGCGCCGCTGATGTCGTCGGACCGTCCGAACGTCCTGCCGCAGTTCGTCGCGCTGCTGGTGTTCGCGTTCGGGCTGGGCGGGCTGCTGGTGTGGCGGGTCGGCGGCCGGTGGCGGACGTTCGGCTACGGGATGATGTTCGGCTGGGTGTTCCTCAGCCTGATCTCGGTCGGCCTGCTCACCGGCCTCACCGCGCCGCTGTAGGCCGCTCCGGACCGCTCCGGACCGTTCCGGGCCCCGCTAGGGGCGCCCGGGCCCGGCCTCCAGCCGCTTGAGGACGGCGCTGAAGGCGCGTCCCACGGCCTCCAGGTCTTCGGGCTCGATGATGTCGATGAAGTACTCGCGGACGGTCTCGACGTGGTCGCGCGCGGCCCGTTCGAGCGCGGCGAGGCCCTCGTCGGTGAGGTTCGCGAAGACGCCGCGCTTGTCGCTCGGGCAGTTGTCGCGCTCGACGAGGCCCTTCGACTCCAGCCGGGCGCAGGTGTGGGAGAGGCGGCTGCGCGACTGGCTGGCGTTCTCGGCGAGTTCGGCCATGCGGAGCCGCCGCTCGGGCGCCTCGGACAGGCGGACGAGGATCTCGTACTCCGACACCGACAGGCCGTGCTTGGCCTTGAGGTCGCGGTCCATGATGTCGCTCAGCCGGACGCTGCCGTCCACGTAGGCACGCCAGTCGCGCTGCTGTGCGGCGTCGAGCCAGCGCGGTTCGCTCATACGCACCAGTATAGAACACAGATTGAACGTTCAATTAATGTCCCCGGTACGGCTTCCTTGGAAGACGGTACCCCGAACCGGAAATAGTTGAACCATCAACTAGGTTGTGCGGGACGGAACGTCCGGCCGCCGGCCGGGCGCCGACCGAGGGGAGACACCATGCCCGCCGTGACCGCGAACCCGCTGACCCTGCCGCGCCTGCCCCGGCTGCCCGAGGGCGGCACCGACTGGCGGCGGGTCGCCAAGGTCGTCACCGCGAAGAAGCACGTCGAGGGCGAGGGCTTCCAGGTCAGGCGCCCGTTCCCGGGCATCGACCTGTCGCTCGCCGACCCGTTCCTGCTGCTGGACCACATGGGCGCCGTCGAGTACGGCCCGGGCGAGGCGAAGGGCACCCCCTGGCACCCGCACCGAGGTTTCGAGACCGTCACCTACATCATCGACGGGGCGTTCCAGCACCAGGACACCACGGGCGGCGGCGGCCTCATCACCGACGGCGCCACGCAGTGGATGACCGCCGCGTCCGGCATCCAGCACATCGAGCAGCCGCCGCCCGAACTCGTCTCCCGGGGCGGGCTGTTCCACGGCGTGCAGCTCTGGGTGAACCTGCCGCGCGCGCAGAAGTGGGTCGCGCCGCGCTACCAGGACATCGAGGCGCGCGACGTGAAGCTGCTCGCCGCGGACGACGGGTCGTCGCTCGTCCGCGTCATCGCCGGGTCGCTCGCCGGGCACGACGGGCCGGGCGTCACCTACACGCCGATCAACTACCTGCACGCGACCGTCGCGCCGGGCGCCCGGCTGGCGCTGCCGTGGCCGCGCGACTTCAACGCGATGGTGTACGTGCTGTCCGGGCGCGGGACGGTCGGCGTGGAGGAGGTCGCGCTGGACGAGGGGCGGCTCGCCGTCCTCGGCGGCTCCCACCACAAGGGGACGGGCGACGGGCTGGTCCTGCGGGCCGCCGACGCGCAGCCGCAGGCGAGCGCGCACGGCTGGGAGATCCTCGTGCTGGGCGGGCTGCCGATCCGCGAGCCCGTCGCGCGGTACGGGCCGTTCGTGATGAACACCCGGGACGAGATCGTGCAGGCGTTCGAGGACTTCCAGGCCGGACGCATGGGGACGATCCCGGCGGAAAAGGTCCCGCACCGGTCGGAGGCCGACGAGTCCCTCGCGTGAACCCGCCGCGAACCCGCCGGGTTCGTGTGACGGCGGCGGGCGCGTGCGCTACTGTGTTCGAACGAGTCGAACAGAGGTTCGACGGTTCCGAATCCAGCCCGCGAACGCGCCCGCCCGGGGAGGCGACATGGCGACGACGGCGATCCGCGAGGGGACGGCGGCACCGGCGGCGGGGACCGCGTGCCACCGGCGGCGGCCCGCGACACGCCGCAGCGGTTTCTACGCAAATCTACGGCCGCAGCTATACCGCCTCATAGAGTCCGAGAGCGTGGACCCCGTGCGCAATCCCTACGCCCCCGGCGCCGGGCAGCGTCCCCCCGAGCTGGCCGGCCGCGACCGCGAGCTGCGGCAGTTCGAGGTCGTGCTCGAACGGGTGGCCCGCGGCCGCCCCGAACGCAGCATGATCGTGACCGGGCTGCGCGGCGTCGGCAAGACCGTGCTGCTCAACGCGTTCCGCTCGATGGCGATCCAGCGGCTGTGGGGGACGGGCAAGATCGAGGCCCGGCCCGACCAGTCGATCCGCCGCCCGGTCGCGTCGGCGCTGCACCGCGCCGTCCGGGAGCTCGCGCCCCGGCACCGCGCGCCCGACCGCATCGACGCCTTCCTCGGCGTGCTCAAGGCGTTCGCGCAGGCCGGCGAGGAGCCGTCCGGCGCGTCGAAGGCGCGGGCGCACCGCTGGCAGCCCGGCATCGACGTGCCCGCCGCGCGAGGCCGCGCCGACTCCGGCGACCTCGAGATCGACCTCACCGAGCTGTTCGTGGACGCCGCGTCCGTCGCGACCGACGTCGGCGCGGGCATCGCCCTGTTCGTCGACGAGATGCAGGACGTCCCCGCCGACGACGTGTCCGCGCTGTGCGCCGCCTGCCACGAGCTGTCGCAGGTCGGCGGCCCGCTGATCGTGGTGGGCGCCGGGCTGCCGCACCTCCCGGCCGTCCTGTCGGCGAGCAAGTCCTACAGCGAGCGGCTGTTCCGGTACGCCCGCATCGACCGGCTCGACCGCGAGTCCGCCGACCACGCGCTGCTCGCGCCCGCCGAGCGCGAGGAGGTCACCTTCACCCAGGACGCCCTGGACGCCCTGTACGGCGCGGCCGACGGCTACCCGTACTTCGTGCAGGCGTACGCGAAGGTCGTGTGGGACGTCGCGCCCGGCTCCCCGATCACCGCCGACGACATCAAGGTCGCCGCGCCCGAGGCCGAGAGCGAGCTCGCCGTCGGGTTCTTCGGCAGCCGCTACGAGCGGGCCACGCCCGCCGAACGCGACTACATGCGCGCGATGGCGATGCTCGGCGACGACCCCGTTCCGACCGCCGCGGTCGCCGAGGAGCTCGGCCGCAAGCCGTCCAGCCTGTCGCCCGCCCGCGACGGCCTCATCAAGAAGGGCCTGATCTACAGCGCCGAACGCGGCATGATCGCGTTCACCGTGCCGCACTTCGGCACGTTCCTCCGCTCCCAGCCCGGCTGACAAGGCACCCGTTCCGCTTTCTAGGGTTCTCTAGCGTCCGGCCCATAGACCGCTAGAGAGCCGCATCGTCCTTCGTGAGAATTATTCGGTTCTCTAGCCGGAGCGCTAGAGAAGGCTAGATTTTCCTTCGCATCGATCTATAAGCGTATCTACGGGCGAACGTAGAAAGCCCTAGAGAACCATCGCGATGATTCTCTAGGGCTTTATCGGGCTGCCCCGATACGGGGCTAGAGAGCCGCAGACAGCCGTGGTTCGGCCTGCACGCGGGCGGGCCGCACCACCCGATCGCGTTCCGCGGTCGACACCGCGAACACGAGCCGCACGTCCCGCCCGTCCAGGCGGGCCGGGTATGCCAGGAACCGCCAGCAGCCCTCGCGCCAGACGTCCAGCGGCACGGCGCTCGTCACCGCGTCCTCGTGCGCCGCCCACTCGGGGCTGGCGTGCAGCGTCGCGTACGTCTCCGCCAGGGGGCTCCGCCGCCGCTCGCACGGCGTCACCGGACGCGCCCCCGGCAGGCGCCGCCGCCCCAGCAGGGCCGTCAGCTCCGGCGACAGCGCCGCGAACAGCGCCAGCTCCACCGCGAACACCGCGCCGATCAGCACGTGCCCGTCGCGCAGGGCGTCCAGCCCGGTGTGCGGCGCCCCCAGCGCGGTGACCGCCGCCACCGTGAGCAGCACCGCCCGCGCCACGCTGCGCCGCCCCACCCGCTTCCCGCTGAGCCCGCCGAAGCAGCCGCACCCGGCGTCCGGCCGCCGCACCCGCAGCTCGCCGACCACCCACGTCGCCGCCGCGAACGCCACCGTCGTCGCCAGCCGCACCGACAGGTGCGACGACACCAGCAGCGCCACCCCGAGGACGCCCTCGCCCACCCCCAGGCACACGGTCGTCCGGCGGCTGTACCGCAGCGCCGTCACCCGCGCCGCGCCCGCCGGGACCGGCACCCCGTGCACGTGGTCGGGCGCCGACGGCACCGGCTCCCGGAACGCCAGCTTCGCCGCGCACGCCGCGAGCAGCACCGCCGCCAGCAGCAGGACCTGCGCGTTCTGCGCCGCCGTCACCATCGCGCCGCCCTCCCGCCGAGCACCGGACGCACCGTCGCGTTGAAGCAGCCCGCGTCCAGCTCGCCGCCGAGCCCGACGAACGCCGCGGGCGTCAGCTCCGCGATCCGGCCGCGCGGCGACGCCCCGCACTCGGTGCACCGGTCGCAGAACCGCGCCGCGACGCACCCGCACTCGGCCACCGGCACGGACCGTTCCCGGCCGCCGCACTCGTTCCGCACCACGATCTCGCTGCCCAGCGACAGGTACGGCATCGCGACGCACGGCGCGGGCGCGTCCGCGCACCCCCCGGCGAGCCCCTCCGGATCGACCGCCGGATACGCCGCCCCCGCCGGAGCGGCCAGCCCGCCGAACCACGTCACGGTCCCGTGCAGCGTTCCCGGGACGGGCGCCGCGGGCTCCGGCGCCGCCAGGTCCGACACCCGGTACCCCGGCTGGGACGTGCCCGGCCGCACCGCCAGCGGCCCGTCCGGCGAGTCCACGCAGATCACATCGAACAGGTAGCCCGGTTGCATCCGCGGGTGCCTGACCTGCACCGCGCCGAGGGCGTGCGGGGGGATCACCACACGGGCGCGCCCGCGGTGGGGCCCCATGTCCACCTCCACGGTGTCCCGCCCGCACGCCGTGATCGTGCCGGCGACGCGCTCGATGTCGACCCAGATCCGGTCGGCCCGGAACCCGTCGGCCCCCGGCGCGCCGCCGCCCACCCGCACGATCGCCCGCCGCCCCGGCCGCAGCGCCCCCGCGGTCCCGCGGCCGCCGCGCCAGACGCGCACGTCCTCGTCCACCCCGAACCGGACGGACGTCCCCGCGACATCGAGCACGATCGTCCGCGCCGTCGCGTCCACGATCGTCCCCGCCCGGACGCCCCACGTCGGCGCGCCCGGCTTCCCGCCGCCGTCCCCGCCCTCGGAACGAGGCTTCGCCCGTTCGGCCGGCTTCGCCCGTTCGGACGCGCGCGGCCCGGCCTGCGCGCCCGCCTCGCCGACGTGCTCCGTCCCGGCGGGTGAAGGTGCCGCGGTCGCCTGTCCGGTCGGGTCCGTTCCGGCGGTCGGGTTCGTTCCGGCGGTCGGCTCCGTCCCGGCCGGCCCGGGCTTCGTGCTCGTTTCGGTCTGCGCGATCGCCGGTTCGGGCGCTTCCGCCTTCCCGGCGGGGGGCGTGGGGTCGGCGTCGGGACGGCCGGTCGCCCGCCGGATCTGGACCTGGACGGGGACGAGGCGGCGCGCGGGGCCGCGGAACGACGCGAAGGGGCCGGAGGACGACGGCTCCGCGGGCGGGACGCCCGGGTCCGGGACGGCCGGGCGTGCGGGGCCGCCGAGGGGGGCCTTGCGGTGGCGGCGGCTCGCTGCGCGGCGGTGACGTGGCGGCATGCGTCGGCGCTCCGGCGTCGTCGTCGGTGGAGGCACGGCTGTCGGGACCGGGCCGGCGGGGGCGCTGTTGTTAGGACAGCGAGTCAAGGTTCACGTGTGCCGACATGCCTGTCGACGGATTTGTCGCGATAAGTCGCACGGTGGGGGACGTCTGATCTACCTGGGTTGAAGATTCTGCACTGGTTGACCCGAATATGTGCTTTATGTAGGCCCGGAATTACGATCTTCGTGCGATCGTCAACTGTACCGGGAGTGCGCACGGTCCAAGATCCGGAAAGGCGGCCGGGCGGCTCCGCGACCCCTGGTGCGGTGGTGAGTTGGGCAGGACACGGCATGAGGAGTTCCGCGACTACGTGGCGGAGCGCGGGCCGGCACTGCTCCGTGCCGCCATGCGGCTGACCAGCGACCGTGCCGAGGCCGAGGATCTCCTCCAGGCCGCCCTCGCCAAGACGTACCTGGCATGGGACCGCATTCAGGATCGCGCGGCGATCGACGGATATGTCCGGCGGGCCATGGTGAATACGCAGATCTCCTGGTGGCGGAGGCGCAAACTCGACATTTACCCCACCGACGAACTTCCGGACCGGCCCGTGGACGATCACACGCGCCGGAGCGATATGCGGGACGCCCTCGGCCGCGCCCTCCGCCGGCTGCCCGAGCGGCAGCGTCTCGCCGTGATGCTCCGCTATTACGAGGACATGTCCGAAGCGGAGATCGCGGAGGTGCTCGGCGTCAGCGTGGGGACGGTCAAGAGCACCGTCTCGCGGGCCGTGGCGCGGCTCCGCGACGACGACGCCCTCGGCGACGACTTCCCCGGCATCCCGCCCCAGCGGCCGGACCGGCACGACGAACCGTGAACGGCATTCTGACGTCCAGTCAGGGTCCGCGTGATCACGCAGGGACGTGACCGGTCACCCTAAGGTCATGGTTAATGGCGATTTCGGGGATCATGTGGCCTTCCGGGGGTCGTCGGGTGTATGCAAGGTGGGCCGATTGTCCGGACGACCCCCTTGGGGACGGACTCCCATGCCGGTGCCGGGAGCTTGAATGCCGAGGTTGTCCCCGTCCGCTGACGCGCCCGACCGGAAGCTGGTCAAAGGGCTGAACGAGGGCGACGAGTCGGCCCTCGCCGCTGTCTACGACGAATACGGCGAGCGCATTTACGACTACGCATTGTCGATGCTGGGGGATGGGAGGGCCGCGGCGCGGATCGTCCACGACACCTTCATCGACGCCGCCCGCCGCGCCCCCCGGATGCGCGACCACCTCCACCTCGGGTCCTGGCTGTACGGCGCGGTGCGCCGCCGCTGCATCCGGCGCGGACGCGTCAAGGACCTCCACTGGGAACGCGACGGCGAGTTCGCCGACGCGCCCTTCCTGGAAGGCGCGGAGATCCCGGACGCCGACGACCTGCCGCCGTCCGAGGAACTGCACGACCTCCTGCGCGCCTCCCTCGCCCACCTCGACCCGGTCGATCAGGAGATCGTCCTGCTGGCGTTCCGGCACGGCCTGCCGCCCGCCCGGCTCGGCGCGGCGCTGGGGCTGTCGGCGCGCCGCGCGGCCGCCCGGACGCGGCGCTGCCGGACCGTGCTCGAGGCCGCGCTCGCCGACGTGGTGCGCCGCGCCGCACGCGCGTGCGCGTCCC